>JAHWJJ010000487.1 GCA_019348475.1 Gemmatimonadota bacterium
GTACCTCGAGCAAATCTTGCGCAACATGCGCGAGATTTCATTCGTCAGATACTATCCCCTATTCCCTATTCCCTATTCCCTATCCCCTGTCCTTCCCTGCTCACCACCCGCGTCTCATCCTCGTCCCGCTCGCGCCGGGGCACCAGCTCGCCGGGGCTCACGCCCATGCGCGCTGACATGCGGCCCAGAAGCACGCGCGCGGCGCGCACGTCGTGGCCCACGTCGATGAACAGCAGCGTCAGGTCGCCCGCCCCCCAGAGCATGGCCGCCAGCACGCCGCCCTGGATGACCTCGGCCAGCAGGTTGAAGCCGGCGCCCACCCCCTCATAGATCAGCCCCGCCACCACCTCGGCGATGATGGCGACGATCACGATCATCGCCACGATCTTGAAGAGCCGCGCCACGTACTGAAGCCCCACGTACGGCTCGGTGTCTTCCGCGCGGATGGAGGTGGGATCGCGCCGCATGGAGGCGTCACCCTCGCCGCGGGCGGTCTGCCGCTCCTCGAACTCCGGATGCGGGGGCGCGCCCGCCGGCTGGATCTCACCCACCCGATCGGGCTCCCGGTCGTCTCCCGCCGTCCACGCGTCCCTCGGCCTGCTGCCCCCCACCTCGTCCTCGCTGCGCATCGAGCCCCCTCCCCTGTAAGCCGGTTCGTCCGATCCCAACGTATTCTCCGCTGCCGCTGCCTACTTCCGCCTGCGCTCGGGGACGAAGAGCTGCGCGTCCGTGATCCCCACCCGCCGCGCCGTCTCCGCCGCCCACTCCAGCCGGGCCACCTGGTCCACCCCGTGCCCGTCGCTTCCCAGCGAGAACCGGACCCCCGCCTGCAGCGCGCTGGACAGCAGGCGGTCGTGGGGAAGACGGTAGCGGTTGCTGATCTCCAGCGCCACCCCGCTTTCCGCCAGCGCTTCCACGAAGCGGTCCTCGCGCGCCTCCGTCCACCACGCGTCCACGTCGTCTTCCAGCGCGTACAGCGCGGGCGGCGTGAGCGTGCTGTGCGCGGCGATCTGGATCGGCATGACGCGCACCATCCGGCACAGCTCGTCCACCATCACCTCCATCAGCTCCTGCGGGCGGCCGCTCCACTCCGGCGGCAGCTGCTCCCACCAGGGGGACCCCATCCCCCCGCCGGGAAGGTTGAAGCCGTGGTTGCTCCCCACCAGGTAGTCGAAGCGGGCCATCACCTCGTCCGGCAGGTCGCGGTAGTAGTCGTCGCACCAGCAGAACTCGCCCGAGACGAAGACGTCGTGCGCCTCCAGCGCGTCCAGGTAGCGCCGCACGCGCTCCTCGCTGCTGACGAACCGCTTCAGGTTGCGCCGCGAGACGTGGTCCGCCACCCCGATCTGCACCCCGCGCTCGGCGCCGATGCGCACCAGCTCCTCCAGCGGCACGTAGCCGTCGGACATGGTGGTGTGCACGTGCAGGTCCTGCCTGCCCAGCAGCGAGTCCCCCGGGGCGGCTTGCGCCATCACCCGCCCCGCGCGGCCGTGGAGGCGGAGCGCGGCCGATAGCGCGCGCGGTACGCGGCCTCGGCCTGCTGGATCGCCGTCCATCCGGCCTGCCCCTCCGGGCCCAGCCGCTCCCTGGGAAGCCGGCGCGTGGGCCAGGGGGTGGTGGGCGCGTCCAGGTCGCCGTGCCACATCTCCATCGTGGCCTCCACGATCTCCTCCGCGGCCCGCTCGCGCGCCTCCTGGGGGATGCGGTTGAGCGATACCACCACGCGCAGCGAACCGCGGGAGAAGGCGTCGGCCAGGAAGGTGGCGTACTCCTCGCGCCTGGCGGGGGAGCGCGCCTGCCCCGCGCGCGAAAGCAGGCCGCGCAGCGCGATGGCGTCGTCGGCCAGCCCGCGCCCGATGAGCGTGTGCGCCGTGTTCACCCAGGCGTGGCTGCTGTCCGGCGCGGCAAGCTCGCGGTCCAGCCGGGTCAGCAGCGCCTGCGTCCCCAGCCGCGCCAGCGGGTTGGGCGGGGTGGGAACGCGGCGCGCCTGCCGGGTGAAGGCCGCCACGCTGTCCGGCTGCTCCCCCAGCACCGGCGCGTCGCCCACGATGATGACGGGCGTGCCCACCTGCACGTTGTGGTACAGGCGCAGCGCGTTCTCATTGCTCAGGCGGATGCACCCGTGCGACACGCGGCGGCCCAGCAGCTCGGGCTTGTCGGTGCCGTGGATGGCGATCTCGTTCCCCAGGTACACCGCCGCGGCGCCCAGCCCCCCCTCCTGCCGCCGCTCGGGAGAGTCCAGCGGCGGCACGGGGCGCTTGTTCTCGATGAACCACCAGTCGGGGATGAACCAGGTGGGGTTCTGCTCCTTGAACTGCACGTACATGGTGCCGCTGGGCGTGTTGAACTGCCAGTCGCGCCCGCGCGCCGTCAGGCGGAACCCCGTGCCGGTGCCCACGGGCGCGCGCCAGAGCACGCGGTCGCCGTCCATGTAGCGCAGCTCGTTCACGTCCACGTCTACCACGACGTATTTGAGGTCGCGGCGCACGGGCGGGCCCTCGGCCGGCTCCGCGCCGGCGCGCGGGTCTTCGAGCGGAACGGGCGCGCCGGAGCCGCCGCCCACGGCGGAGCACCCCGCCAGCAGCAGGGCCGCCAGCGCGGGGGCAAGGCGCGCGAGTGAATGGAGTCGCATGTCTCGGTGGATGTACATCGCTGGAGCTCGGCGTGCGGCGCGCGCGAAGCCGAAGCCGCACCGCCGCGCTGGTTTGCAACCCCTGCGCCACGCGCGGGGCCAATCGGCGGTCCGGTACCCGCCCTGCGCGCGCGGAGGTCCCGGTACGGCAACAGGATAGCACCCCGGCGCGCCGGGCGACAGGATCTGCGTCCGTAGCAGCGGCGAAATGGGGCGGCGGACGCCGACCCAGCCGGGGGCTAAAGCCCGCGGCTGGAACTGCCACAAGCCCC
>JAHWJJ010000488.1 GCA_019348475.1 Gemmatimonadota bacterium
GGGGGTTCACCTTGACCACCGCGCCGTCCACCTCGTAGTCCAGCTGCGCGCGCCGGCCCTCGAACTCGTGGACGAAGGCCAGCACCTCGTCCAGGCTGGCGCAGGGGCGGGCCAGCGGGTTCACCGGCAGCCCCCACGCGCGCAGCGTCTCCAGCAGCTCCCACTGCGTGCCGAAGGGGAGCGGGTCGCGCCCGTCCGTCTCCAGCGCGTAGGCGAAAAAGCGCAGCGGGCGCGATGCCGTGATCGCGGGGTCCAGCTGCCGCAGCGACCCCGCCGCCGAGTTGCGGGGGTTGGCGAAGGTGGCCTGCCCCTCCGCCGCGCGGCGCCGGTTCAGCTGCTCGAACCCCGCCAGCGACATGTAGACCTCGCCGCGCACCTCCATCCGCCGCGGGACCGGGGGGCCGTCCGCCCGCAGGCGCAGGGGGATCTCGCGGATCGTCCGCAGGTTGCGCGTGACGTCCTCGCCGATGGTGCCGTTGCCGCGCGTGGCGCCCTTCACCAGCACCCCGTCCTCGTACGTCAGCGCGATGGCCAGTCCGTCGATCTTGGGCTCACAGACGTAGCCGGCGGTGCGCACCTCGTCCGCGATGCGGGCGTTGCGCGTTTCCCAGGCGCGCAGCTCGTCGTCGCCGAAGGCGTTGTCAAGCGACAGCATGGGTGCCAGGTGCTCCGTCTTTTCCAGCCGGCTGGCCGGCTCGGCCCCCACCCGCAGCGTGGGCGAGTCGGCGGTGCGCAGCTCCGGGTGCGCAGCCTCGATCTCGCGCAGTTCGCGGAACAGCCGGTCGTACTCCTGGTCGCTGAGCGCCGGCGCGTCCAGCACGTAGTACTGGTGGTTGGCGCGTTCGATGGCCTCGCGCAGCTCGGCGGCGCGCGCGGCCAGGGCCGGTGGGGCGGGCGGGGTCATTCCGCGGCGGACGAGGACTGGGAGGCGCGGACCACGCGGTTGCGGCCGCTTTCCTTGGCCTGGTACAGCGCCTGGTCGGCCCGCTTCAGCAGCGACTCGGGCGAGTCCACGCGCTGCGCGGAGAGCGAGGCCACGCCGCACGAGACCGTCATCCGCACCTCGGTGGAGCCGTCGCGGAACACGTGGCCCTCCACCGCCGCGCGCACGCGCTCGGCGAAGGCGGCCGCGGGGTCCTCGGCGGTCTCGGGAAGGATGGCGATGAACTCTTCGCCGCCGTAGCGCCCCACCATGTCGATCTCGCGCGCCGTCTCCTGAATGATCTGCGCCGTCTCGTACAGGATCACGTCGCCGGTGGGGTGGCCGTAGGTGTCGTTGATGGCCTTGAAGCGGTCCAGGTCCATCATCACCACGGCCACGTTCTCGCCCGTGCGCGCCGAGCGCTCGAACTCGTCCTGCAGCAGCTCGTGCACGTGCCGGTGGTTGAACAGCTCGGTCAGCCCGTCGGTGATGGAGAGCTTCTTCAGCCGGTGGTTGGCCAGCTCCAGCTCGCGGTTCTTCTGGTCCAGCTCGTCCTGCAGCCCCTTGATGCGCAGCATGGCGCGCACCCGGGCCTCCAGCTCGCGAAAGTTGTAGGGCTTGCTGATGTAGTCGTCGGCCCCGCTCTCCAGCCCCTGCACCACGTCGTCGGCCTCGCTGAGCGCCGTCACCAGGATGATGGGGATGAAGGGGAGGCTTTCGTCCTCCTTGATGCGCCGGGCCACCTCGCGGCCGTCCATCCCCGGCATCATCACGTCCAGCAGGATCAGGTGCGGCGGCGTGTCGCTCACCGACGCCAGCGCCTCCTCGCCGTTGGTGGCCGTCACCACCTCGTACCCGCGCGACGAAAGGCGGGCATCCAGGATCTCGACGTTGTCAGGAACGTCGTCCACCACCAGGATGCGGGTTGAGCCCTCCTCCGGGTCCGGCTGGGCGGTCAAGCGTTGGCCTCTCTGCCGGAGCCGATGAACTTCTCCACCTCGGCCACCACGCGCCGCGGCTCGCACGGCTTGGCCAGGTACCCGTCGCACCCCACCTCCTGCGCCTTGGCGCGGTCGGTGGCCAGCGCGTGGGCGGTCAGGGCGATGATGGGGATCTGCGAGGTGGCCGCGTCGCTCTTCAGGATGCGGGTGGCCTCCCACCCGTCGATGATGGGGATGGAGATGTCCATCAGGATCAGGTCCGGATGGTCCTCGCGGGCCATGCGCACGCCGTCCTCGCCGTTGCGGGCCTCGATCACCTGGTATCCAAAGTGCTCGAGAATGGTGCGGTAGACGGTGCGGTTGTCCTCGTTGTCCTCCACGAGGAGCACCGTCTTGCTGGAGTCCGCCATGCGGATGTGCCTCCTGAACGGTATCGGCTTCGGGCCCCGGCGGCGCGCGGCCGGTGGCGCGCGAAGGGCAGACGGATAATAATACCCGCGGCGTTCGCCCGTGCAAGGCTGCACGGCGCTCCGGCCAGGCACTCGGTGCCGGCCGCATGGCACGACCGTTGCCGCCGCGGCCCGCTTCGATCTTCCGCACACGGACTTCCTGGATGCAATACGAAGAGCAGGCCCGGCGGCTGGGCATTCTGGGCGGGTTCGCCCTGGGGATCGCGGTGGGCACGGGCGCGGCGCTGCTGCTGGGCTCCGCCCGCCGCTCCGCCCCCGCCTCCGCCGCCATCCGACGCGCGCGGCGGATGCGCGCCCCCAGCGGGCGGCACCTGGAGGGCGCGCGGGGCGGCGCGGCGGGGCGGATGGCGCGGCGGAAGTTCACGCTGTAGGGAATAGGAAACAGGGAATCGTATCTGACGAATGAAATCTCGCGCATCTTGCGCAAGATTTGCTCGAGGTACCCGCTGGAGCCGTTGCAAACGCTGGGAGTTTGCCTGTGGCAGTCGGAGCGGGTCGGATCTGGCGCGGCTCATTCGTGGGGTTTCGGAATCGCCTCGCGTGAGGGATGCGCGCCCGCAGGGCCGAGAA
>JAHWJJ010000489.1 GCA_019348475.1 Gemmatimonadota bacterium
GCCGCCGGGGCCCCCCCATCCCTGGATGATGTTGTCGCGCACCGCGGCCACGATGCGCACCGGGTCCACCCCCTCGTGCTCGAAGAACCGCTTGTCCTCGATGGCGACGAAGGCCATGGGCACGTGCGCGGGGAGCGAGTCGATGTCGATGAGGGTGCGGCGCTCGCGGTAGAACTGGCCCAGCACGCCGCCGCGCGCGTCCAGCACCAGGCTGGCCTGCCGGGGCGCGAAGCTCTCGATGTGCTCGGCGGTGGGGCAGGTGCCCGCGCACGCGCGGGTCCAGGCGGCCACCACGCCGCCGGTGCCGCACGAGGCCAGCGACAGCAGCGCCAGCCCCAGGACGATCTTGCGCTCGTGCCGGTCGCGCCAGGCCCCGCGCACGCGCGCCCATCTGCCGCGCGCCCGCTCGCGCCACAGGTCCCGGTCCAGCCGCCTCCAGGGGGTTGCCAATTCCGTGTGCTCCCGGTGGTCTTCAGGTCGAATCAGGCTCTATAGATACAGCCTCCGCGCCCGATGTGCCACCGCCGCCGGGGCCGCAGGGGGTGGGACGACGATCGTCGCGGGCTTCTACTGCTGGAGAGCAACGGCAAACGGCAACGGCGTCGCGCTTCGCGCGGACCCCTCACCCCCGGCCCCTCTCCCGCAACTGCGCGGGAGAGGGGTGACGCGAGCGCAACCCGCAGCGCCCGTAGCTGTCGTCTCGCGGAATCCACCGCCGATGCCCGTGGCCTGCCGCCGTGAGGAATCCACCCCCGATGCCCGTGGCCTGCCGCCCGGGTGCGAGCCCGCCGCCACGAATGCGCGCAGGCGGACTTCGCGCGGCACCGGCACCGGCACCGGCACCGGCAACGGCGTCGCGCTTCGCGCGGACCCCTCACCCCCGGCCCCTCTCCCGCAAACTGCGCGGGAGAGGGGTGACGCGAGCGCAACCCGCGACGCCCGAAGCCGTCGTCTTGCGAAATCCACCGCTGATGCCCGTGGCTTGCCGCCGTGACAGGAGCCCGCCACGAGTTCGCGCAGCCGGACTTCGCGAATTTCCAGCGGCGAATTCATTCGCTCCTGGCGGCCCGGGCTCAACCGCCCGAACGGCACGCCGCCGCGCGGATCGCCCCCTCCCACACCGGGCGCCCCCATCCGCATCGCCCCCTCGCCGTTGCACCCCACGCACGGCTCCTGCATGTTGGCTCGCACCACACTCCATACAACGTGAGGACCCGTGCGAATGCTCCGAACCGTACTTTCCGCGGCGCTGCTGGCGGCGGCGCCGGCGCTGGGCGCGCAGCACACGCCGTACTTTCAGCAGGGCGTGGACTACCGCATCGAGGCGCGGCTGGATGAGGATACCGACGTCCTGCACGGCCGGGCGCGGCTGCGCTACACCAACCGCTCGCCCAACCGCCTGGACACGCTGTTCATCCACCAGCACCTGAACGCGTTTCGCCCCAACAGCGCATGGGCGCGCCGCGAGCTGGAGTACGGCGAGCGCCGCTTTACGAACCTGGGGCCGGAGGAGCACGCGTTCGAGCGCTTTACCGCCGTTACGGTGGACGGCGCCCCCGTGCGCCCCGCCTACCCCGGCGCGCCGGACAGCACCGTGGCCGCCCTCCCGCTGCCGCGCCCGCTGCCCCCCGGCGGGTCGGTGGAGGTGGTGATGGACTGGAACGCGCGGCTCTCCACGCTGCCACGCCGCCAGGGGCGCAGCGGGCGCCACTTCGACTTCGCGCAGTGGTATCCGCGCATCGCCGTGTACGACCACACCGGGTGGGCGTACCAGCCGCTGCTGCCGCAGGGCGAGTTCTACGGCGAGTTCGCGCGGTACGACGTTACCCTGGACGTGGCCGCGGACCAGGTGATCGGCTCCACCGGCGTGGCGGTGGAGGGCGACCCCGGGTACCAGGAAAAGGTGGCGGCCGCGGGCTATCCGCCGCCGCCGGCCGCGGACGCGCTGGGGTTCCTGCAGGGCGACGCGGCGCAGGGGCGCAAGCGCGTCCGCTTTTTTGCGGACAGCGTGCACCACTTCGCCTGGAGCGCGGACCCGCGGTTCATCCACGAGTTCGTCATCCGCACCATCGTCGACGAGGCGACCGGCGCCCACTCCGCGCCCGGCATCCACGTGCTCTACCTTCCCGGCGACACCGCCTGGGTCCGCGCCGCCGCCCGGCGCACCTGGGATGCGCTCACCTGGCTGGAAACGATGTTCGGCCCCTACCCGTGGCCGCAGCTGACCAACCTGCACCGGCTGGAAAGCGGGGGTACGGAGTTCCCCATGCTGATCATGAACGGCTCCGCCTCGGAGGGGCTGATCGTGCACGAGGTCACGCACCAGTACCTGCACGGCATCCTGGCCAACAACGAGTGGCGCGAGGGGTGGATGGACGAGGGGTTCACCTCGTTCATGGGCAGCTGGTACCGGGAGATGAAGGGCGACACGGCCGTCTGGCGCGGCACCATGCAGGCGCTGGAGCGGCTGGAGCGCGCGGATTCCGCCGAGGTCATCGGGCAGCCCGGGGCGGACTTCTCGTCGCCGCGCACCTACGGCGCAATGACCTACACCAAGGCGTCCGCCGTCTTCCGGATGCTGCGCGAGCTGGTGGGGCAGGAGACGTTCCGGCAGATCCTGCGCACCTTTTACCAGCGCCACCGGCTGCAGCACGTGACCGGGGCGGACTTTCAGCGCGTGGCCGAGGAGGTGAGCGGGCGCGACCTGGACTGGTTCTTCGCGCAGTGGATCCAGCGGACGGACCGGCTGGACTACGGCATCGCCCGCGCGACCACCCGGCGCGTGGGGGGCCGCTGGCGCACGCGCGTGGAGGTGGTGCGTATGGGAGAGGCGTGGATGCCGGTGGTGCTGCGCGTGGACGGGCAGACGCGCACGCTGGAATCGCGTGCGCGCCGGCA
>JAHWJJ010000136.1 GCA_019348475.1 Gemmatimonadota bacterium
GGCCACACCGTAGGCGTAGGGGAGCGACCAGGCGCTCACGTCGTACGAGTACTCCGCCTTCAGCTCGGTCTCCTGCTGCAGCAGGGTGATGGCCAGGCGGCCCAGCGGCTGACGGGTGCGCACGCGGTACGTCCCCGCGGGGAACTGCGTGCGCGGCTGCCACCCGGGGTACGCAGTGGCACGCGCGGCGAAGCCGGACGACGCGCGCTCCACCTGGATCCCCTGCTGCCGCAGGTGCGCCACCAGCGCCTCGATGCGCGTGGGGTCGTCGCCGGGGACCAGCAGGAAGTCCGCCTCCCCCGCGCCGGCGGTGCGCTGGCCGGCGGCGTAGTCCAGCAGCAGCCGCGTCTTCTCCGCCGCCGCCGTGCGCAGCGTGGCGTGGCCGGCGGTGCGGTGGTGCTGGGCGCGGTCGTGCAGCGTGAGGGTGTCGCCGCTCTGCTGCTGGATGGCCAGCCCCGCGGCGCCGTGGCCGGCCTGCTCGTACGTCATCCCCACCGCGCCGGTCAGGCTGGGCCAGCTGTCGCCGTAGCCGGGGTAGAACAGGTCGAACGCTTCGCCGGTGTAGTAGGCCCAGCCGAACTGGTCGAACGCGCGCGCATTGCCCTGCCCGAAGCGCCGCCCCCACTCCAGGATGTGCTCCGGGTAGATGGGGTTGATGGGCGCCGCCGCGGGAAAGAAGAAGTAGCTGCTGTTGTAGTACATCTCGTGAAAGTCCACGTGCACCTGCGGGTTCCACCGCCACCACGTGGCCAGCCGCGCGCGGGTCTCGGGCTGCGTACCCCAGCTCCAGTCGCGGTTCAGGTCGAACAGGTAGTGGTTGAAGCGCCCGCCCGGCCAGGGCTCGCGGTGCTCGCGCGCCTGCGGGTTCACGTTGGGGCGCGCGCCCACCACGGAGTTGAACCATCCCACGTACCGGTCGCGCCCGTCCGGGTTGGCGACGGGGTCGATGACCACCACCAGCCGCTCCAGCACGCCCGCCACCTCGGGCGCGCCCCGCGCCAGGTCCCACGCGGTGTAGAGCGCCGCCTCGCTGGACGAGCTCTCGTTGCCGTGCACGCCGTAGCTGAAGTAGACGACGGCGGGATTGGTTTCCGCGATCTCCCGCGCCCGCTGCGCGGACGTTTCCGGCCGGGTGAGCTCGTCGTTGGCGGCCAGGATCTGGCTGAGCCGCCGGTGGTGTTCGGGGGTGGCGATCACGAGCTGGATGAGCTCGCGCCCCTCGGGCGTGGTGCCGTAGGGCTGGTACTCCACCAGCGGGCTGGCCTCGGCCAGGGCGCGCGCGTACCGCTGCACCCCCGCATAGGGCGTAAAGCGCTCGCCCAAGCCGTAGCCCAGCACGTCGGCGGGGGACGGGGGCGCCTGCTGCGCGGCCGCCACGCCGGCGGCCGCCGCCTGGACCAGGAAAGCCGCCACCGCCGCGCGGCGGACGGATCTGCGAAAGTTGGGGCGTGCCATGCCGGTGCGGTTCACGGGGTGGATGGATGTGCCGTGCGAAGCTTATCCGGCCGCCGCGGGACGCGCAACGCGCGCCTTGACACAAACCCGCGCCCCCGGTACGCTCCGGTTCCGGAATTCCGCCGCGCGGGTCCTCCGCATCGCCCGCGCGCCGGCTCGTTGCTCTGGCTGTATACAGACGTTTACGTGCGATCGTCTTCGATGTTCCGCCGCCCGCTGCTGTTGCTGGCCGCCGCCCTCGCCCTGGCGGCGTGCCGGGACGGCGCCCCCGCGGGGGTCATCCCGCGCGAAACGTTCGTCGCGGCCAACGTGGCGCTGCGCTCGCTGCCGGACACCGCCACGGCGCAGCAGCGGGCGGCGGTGCTGCGCAAGCACGGCGTGACGGAGCGGCAGCTGAAGGCGTGGGTCAACGGCCACGTGCGCGAGCCGAAGGTGCTGGCGAAAGCGTGGGAGGAGATCGCCTTCAAGCTCGACAGCCTGAGCGACCCGGCGCTGGCCCCGCCGCGTCCGTCGCCCACGGCGCCCGGGTCGCGCATCCCGCCCCCGCGTCCGCAGGGGATGCCCGCGCCCGGCGAGTCCGCCCGGATCGGTCCGCCCCCTCCGCCCCCCCTTCCCGCCGACGGCGAGCAGCGCCGCCGCGACCGCCGCCCACCACGCATGCACCAGGTGCAGTAGCGTGGGGCTACACCGGCGGCACCACCTCGCGGATCGCCACGACAGGGGACGCACGCTGTTACACAACCCGGCTGAACGGGCGCGAAGTTTGACTCTGCACGTAAACGGGGTGCCAGGGCCGCGCACGCGCGCCGCTGCCGTGTCCCTGGCGTGGGCCTGTCGATCACGAGGAGCCGGATGAAAGCGTGGCTGGGGACGCTGTGGTCCGCCGTACGGGACAGTCTGTGGTTCGTTCCCGCCGTCTTCACCACCGTGGCGTCGGCGCTGGCCGTGGCGCTGATGGCGGCGGAGCGGCGGGGGGTGCTCTGGTCGGGAGACCCGCCCAGGTGGGTGTACGGGGGCGAAGCCGAAGGCGCGCGGATGGTGCTCAACACCATCGCCGGAAGCCTGATCACCGTCACCGGCGTCATCTTTTCCGTCACCATCGTCGCGGTGCAGCTGGCGAGCAGCCAGTACACCCCGCGGGTGCTGCGCAACTTCAGCTCGGACCGCGGCAACCAGGGGGTGCTGGGCATCTTCATCGGCACCTTTACCTACGCCGTCCTGGTCCTGCGCGCGGTCCGCTCGCCAGAGGCCGAGGGCGGGGCGTTCGTGCCGCGCCTGGGGGTCACGCTCGCGGTGGCACTGGTGGTGGTGTGCGTGGCGGCGCTCATCTACTTCATCAACCACCTCGCCCGCGAGCTCCACGTCACCGCCATCCTGGACCGCATCGCGGGCGCGACGATGGGGAACGTGCACCAGCTCTTTCCCGAGCACATCGGGCACGCGGACCAGGATCCGCCGCCGGACCCGCGCGAGCCGGAGCACGATTCCGT
The DNA here is from genome assembly GCA_019348475.1 of Gemmatimonadota bacterium. Taxonomy (GTDB): domain Bacteria; phylum Gemmatimonadota; class Gemmatimonadetes; order Longimicrobiales; family Longimicrobiaceae; genus Longimicrobium. The sequence continues at coordinate 2,946 of JAHWJJ010000136.1, forward strand.
TCCCGTGCGGGCCCGGGAGGCGGGCTACATCCAGGCGGTGGACGAGGACAGGCTGTTCCAGCTGGGGCAGAAGCAGCGGATCGTGATCGGGATGCAGCCCAAGATCGGCGACTACGTTCTCCCGGGGCGGGCGCTGGCGTCGGTGTGGACGGAGGGGGGCGTGAGCGCCGAGCTGGAGCGCGCGATCCAGAAGGCCTTCATCCTGGGCCCGGAGCGCACGCCGCAGCAGGACGTGGAGTTCGGGATGATCCAGATGTCGGACATCGCCATCAAGGCGCTCTCGCCCTCCATCAACGATCCCACCACGGCGATCCGCTGCATCGACCGGCTGGCCGAGGTCCTGGCGGAGTTCGGCAACCGCAAGCCGCCGGAGGCGCGGCGCACGCGCGAGGGGCAGGTCCGCTTCGTGGCCAACTACACCACGTTCGACAGCGCGGTCAAGGTGGCGTACGACGAGATCCGGCACTTCGGCGCGCGCATCCCCGTGATCGCGGAACAGCTGCTCGACACGCTCGGCGAGCTCCTGGAGCGGGTCCCCGAGGGGCGGCGCCAGCCGCTGCTGGACGAGGCGCGCGCGGTCCTTTACACCGCCCGCTCGGAGATCGACAACCCGCGCGACCGCGAATCCATCGAGCAGGCGGCGAAGCGGCTCGCGGAAAAAGCCGGTCCAGGCGTCAGTCTGGATACGCCCGACGAATCCGCCGAAGGGAACTGAGGGGACGGGCGTACATTCGTCCTGCAGCCGGCAAGCTGCACGGTGGCAGGCTACCGCAGGCGGATCAAGCCGGCGGCGGTCGGCCGGAATCCGCAGGCGTGGTAGAAGCCGTCCAGGTGCGGCTCGTAGTCCACGTGCATCCACCCGGCCCCGCCCTCGCGCGCGGCGGCGACGGCCCGCCACACCAGCTCCCTCCCGATGCCGCGCCGGCGGTGCTGCGGGTGAACGGTGGGATCGAGCAGAAACGCGTGCTCGCCCCCGTCCCACGCCACGTTCACGTACCCGACCAGCTTCCCATCCGCGAACGCGCAGATCCACGCCAGGCTGCGGGCAAGCACGTGGTCGTAGGCCTGTGATTCGTGGTCCGGCCACGCGGCCGCGAACAGCGCGTTGAGGTCGTCGCTGGAGACGGGCGGTCTGAGCCGAAAATCGATCGCGTCAGCCGGCGGACGGGTGGGCGGCGGCTGCATTGCCGGGGGAAGGTGGAGGGCCAGTGGATGCGGAGTGCGGCCCGCGACAGCCGCCACGGGCAGGTACCCCCTTACTCCATGGTCGCCGCGCAGCGGTATGCGCGGCCGCGTGCCCGGCCGCCGACCGACACACTGTCCAGCACCCCTTCGAGCACGGCGAAGGTGCTGTTGAGCCACGCGTATCGCGCGTCTCCCGTGCGGAAGCGCAGGGACGTTACGAACACCCGCGCCTCGTCGCTCGGCCGCAGGGTCGCGATTCCGTCGAACTGCACGTACACGCTGGCGCCGTCTTCCGTGGCCAGGATGCCGCGCAGCGTGGGCATGTTCACGTTGTCAGGCCGGCGCTGGGCAAGGTTGGTGAGGTGCAGCGTGCCGCGAACGTCCTCCCCCTCGACAGTGCCTTCCATCGTCCCGTAGATCTGTCCTCCGGCCCCGTAGTCGAGCGACTCCAGGGACGTGTAGCGCAGTTCGACGTCGAAGAGCGGGGTGGTTTCCATTGTCGATTCGCCTCGTGCTCGGACGATGATCACCAGCGATCGCGGGTATCTTACCCCGGTTGGGAAAGGCCGTCCACCTGAGGCTTGCAGATCTTGCTCTGACCCGCGACGGCGATCACAGGCACCGGGCGTACGCATCGATGAAGCGCTCCACGCGGCTCGCGTCCACGCCCTCGCTCCACCGGCCGCCGGCCTTGAATTCCGACCCCACGATGAAGCCGTCCGCGCCCGCGAAGTAGCGCGGCAGGTTCTCCGCGGTAACGCCGGAGCCCAGGTACAGCGGCAGCCCGCAGCGGCCGCGCACCTCGGCGATGTCCTGCTCGGCCGCGCACGCGCCCGTCGCCGCGCCGGTGACGATCACCGCATCCGCGCGCATGAACTCCGCCGCCGCGGCCGTCTCGCCGATCCCCACGTCGGCGGTGATGGCGTGCGATGCGTGCTTCTTCTTCACGTCCGCCCATACCTGCACGCGCTCGGCACCGATCTGCCGGCGAAAGCGCAGCAGCGACGCGGCGGAGGATTCGATGATCCCCTCGTCCGCCACGTGCGCGAACGCGAATCCCTCCACGCGCACCCAGTCCAGCCCCGCCGCGTGCGCCACCGCCAGCGCCTCGTGGTTGGCGCCCGCCAGGATCTGGATGCCGCACGGCAGCCCGCTCGCCGCCCTCACCGCCATCGCGAGCACCGTCATCGCCGCGGTGATCTCCGGGCCCACGCCGCCGCGCAGGTACGGCACGTCGTGCATGTTCTCCAGCATCACCCCGTGCACCCCCGCCTCGCGGTAGACGGCGCACTCCGCCACCGCCGCGTCCTCCAGCTCGCGCATCGTGGCGCGGCTCGCCGGCGTGCCCGGAAGCGCGCCCACGTGGATCATCCCGATGACGGGTTTGGAAACGGAGAACATGTGGCGCGGCGAAGAAGGACGCATGGAAGGACGGGCCCATGCCGAAGCACTCACCCGGCGGCCGCGGAGACTCTACCGTGCGATGCAGCGCCGCGATAGATGCGGGGGGAGGAGCCGGCGGCCCCGGGCCGGCGAGTTGAACCGCCGTGGGCAAGGGCGCTATACTGGACCGCACTTCACCGGAGCCACGCACGATGAGCGACACGAGCCCAGCCGCGCAGGCCGTCCAGGATGAGATCCACCGCCGCATGTCCGGCGAAAAGCGCCTGAAGCTCGCCACTGCGGTCACGGCGGACCTTTTTATCGTCTCGTCCCCGAACTGGCGCGTTTACGGGCTGGACCGCAGGACGGGCCAGGTACGTTGGACCACGAAAGGGAGCGGCCCGTACGACCGGGGAGTGGTAGCCATCAACGATGTGGCAATCACGGCCGGAGATGCAGGTCGTCCAGGGCTACGACGTCGCCACGGAGCGCAGCGCTGGAAGGTGAACGTCGGAGGCAACGTCTTAGTCCCACTGACTCCATACGGGAAAGCCGTCCTGGCCGTCACCGGTCGTTTGTGGGCAGTCTCGGCGGATGGCAACCTGCTCTGGCGCCATGACGCCGGCGAGACGGTGCCGTACTCGACGGGCGCGCGGGTTCAGAACGACATCATCTACATCGGAACGAGCTACGGAGACAAAATTGGCTTCTTCGCGCTCAGAGCACCGGATTGATGGCCTAACTGGCGCAGGTCTGGCTTTGGGAAGGAAGGCACGGCGGAGCCAGTTTTCCGGTGCTGTGCTCCTGTTGGCCGCTTGTATCCCGCTGGCGGGCTGCGGTGATCCTCTTCGCGCGGACAGATCAGGCCCGACGGTGCTCTGGAGCCACAAGGACGCGGCGGGCGCTCTGAGCGTGCCCTACGCGGACGGGGAGGTCGCCGTGTTCAACACCATCTCCGAGCCCCGCGTCGTCGCCCTCGATGCCCGTAGTGGAACGAAGCTGTGGGACAGGCGTCTGGAACTGCCCCGAGAGATGCGTCATCGCGGTTTCCCGCTGGGGCGGGTCGTCGGGGCAGGAGAGGTGGTAGTGGTTCCCGCATGGGACCTGTACGGGCTCGACAAGCGGACGGGCGCCGTGCGCTGGAAGCTCGCCCCCCCTGATGATTTTCCCGGCGCGGGCGTGATGCTGGGCGAGGACGGCTACCTCTACTCGACCGGGCACCACCTGTACCGGGTCGATCCGGCCACGGGGGAGGTGCTGTGGAGAGCGAATCTGGGTGAGCAGCCCTTCGCTCCCGTGGAACGGGACGGAATCGTGTACGTCGGTACGCGAGGCCTGATCCCCGGAAGTAATGTGCTCGGAGCGGGCCATGCCTCCGCGGTCGAGGCGGCGACGGGGCGTGTACTGTGGAAGACGCCGATCCCGGCCCCGGAGGAGCCCGGCCTGGGTGGAGTGACGGGTGCGGGTGCGGTCACAGCGGAGCTTTTTATCGTCTCGTCCCCGAACTGGCGCATTTACGGGCTCGACCGCAGGACGGGCCAGGTACGTTGGGAAACCAGGGGAAGGGGTCCATTCGGCGCCGGCGTCGTTGTCCTCGGCGATGTGGCGGTCACGGCCGGCGATGCAGGGGTGATCGAAGGGTTCGACGTAACCACTGGCAAGAAAAAGTGGGAGCTGGGTCCATATAGTTCGATCAGTGCGCCGATCGTAAAAATCGGTGGGCGAGCATTCGTCATCAGCGGTACTCTGCGTGTGGTGGACGCTTCCGGTGATGCTGTGTGGACCGATAATCCTGTACGGGCTGGAGAGGCTGGGAAGCCGTACAGCACGGGGGTACGCGAACATGAAGGTGTGCTATATCTCGGCACCTACGATGGATTCTTAGCCCTGAGATCCCGCGACCCATGAAAAGTCCGGTCCCGAAGGGAACTGGATCGGTTCGGCTCCGCAGCCGGGCTACTCCCGCTCCGCCAGATCGCCCCACTTGAGCTTGCGGCGCAGGGTCTGGAAGAAGGTCTGGCCGGCGAAGCGCACCAGGCGCACGGGCTCGGGGGCGCGGCGAGCGACCACCTTCTGGCCGGGGACTACGCGCTCGTGCTCCTGCCCGTCGATGGTCAGGATCAGCTCCTCCGTGGGCGACAGCACCTCCACCGTCACCGTCTCGTCGGCGGGAAGCACCAGCGGGCGCACTCCCAAGGTGTGGGGGCAGATGGGCGTCGCGATGATGCAGTCCACCGTGGGCGACACGATCGGGCCCCCGGCGGAGAGGGAGTACGCCGTGGAGCCCGTCGGCGTGGCGAGGATGATGCCGTCGGCGCTGTAGCTGCCGACGGTGTCTCGCCAGGCGCTCACGCTCAGCCGGATCACGCGCGCCGCGCCGCCCTTGTGCAGCACCGCGTCGTTCAGCGCCAGGTGCACGCGCCCGGGCGCGCCTTCGCCGTCCTCCGCGTGCACGGCCAGCACCATCCGCTCGTCCAGCTCGTAGTCCCCCGCGCGCCACCGTTCCAGCGCCGTCTCGATCTCTTCACGCGGCGCGGAGGTCAGGAACCCCAGGTGCCCCAGGTTGATCCCCAGCACCGGCACCCCGTCCGCCGCCACCAGCCGCGCCCCGCGCAGCAGCGTCCCGTCGCCGCCCAGCGTCACCAGCAGGTCCAGCTCGCGGCAGACCTCCGGCGTCAGCACCTGGCCGCCGCCCACGTCCTCGCGCAGGTCGTCTTCCAGGAACAGCGCAACCCCCGCGCGCCCGGCGAACGCCTGCAGGCGGGCGAGGGTTTCTCGCAGCAGCTCGTAATTGGAGTGGCCGACGACGCCCACGCGGCGCGGCTGCATCGTCACGCCGTCTCGGCCAGCTTTCGCAGCGGCCGGCCCAGCAGCTCGCGGGCGCGCGCGGCGATCCCCTCTGGCGTAAGCCCCAGCTCCGCCAGCAGCTCCGCGCGCTCCCCGTGCTCCACGAACGCGTCCGGCAGCCCCATCGTGGCGCCGCGCACCCCCGGCCAGCGATCCGCCACGTAGCGGCGCACGAACGCGCCGAAGCCGTTCACCTCCGTCCCCTCCTCCACCGTCAGCACGAACCCGTGGCCGGGGAACAGCCGCTCCAGCGTCCGCTCGTCCAGGGGCTTGATGAAGCGGCAGTCCACCACCGTCGCCGACACCCCCTCGCCCTGCAGCGCCTCCGCCGCGGCCATCGCGGGGAGCACCATCGTCCCCGTGGCCAGGATGGCGACGTCCTTCCCCTGCCGCAGCGTCTCCCACGTGCCCACGGGGATCGCCTCGATCTCCGCCACCGCCGCGGGGAGCGCGGGAACGGCGTCACGGGGGATGCGGATGCAGAAGGGCCCGCCCGTGTGCGCCAGCGCCGTCCGCAGCAGCCCGATCAGCTGGTCCGCGTCGCGGGGGGCGGTGACCGTCATCCCCGGCACGGCGAGCATGTAGCCGATGTCGATGCCGCCGTGGTGCGTGGGCCCGTCGTCGCCCGCGATGCCGGCGCGGTCCATCACGAACGTCACCGCCAGGTCCTGCAGCGCCACGTCGTGCACGATGCTGTCGTACGCGCGCTGCAGGAACGTGCTGTAGATGGCCACGACCGGCTTGATCCCCTGCGTGGCCAGCCCGGCGGCGAAGGTCACCGCGTGCCCCTCGGCGATCCCCACGTCGAAAAAGCGGTCGGGGTGCGCCTTCTCGAAGATGTCCGTCCCCGTTCCCCCCGCCATGGCGGCGGTGATGGCGACCACCTTTTCGTCCTCGCGCGCCAGCTCCGTCAGCGCCTCGCCGAACAGCTGCTGGTATCGCGGCATCGCCCCGCCGGCGGCCTTCTTGAGCGGCGCACCCGTCTCCTTGTCGAAGAGCGCGGCCGCGTGCCACTTCACCTGGTCCGCCTCGGCCGGCGCGAAGCCCTTGCCCTTGGTGGTGAGCACGTGCACCAGCCGCGGCCCGCGCATCTTCTTCACCTGCTCGAAGGTGCGCACCAGCGCGTTGACGTCGTGCCCGTCCACCGGCCCGGCGTAGCGAAAGCCCAGCTCCTCGAACAGCATGCCGGGGACGAACATCCCCTTCATGGCGTCGTCCGCGCGTACGGCGAAGTGCTCCACCATCTCGCCCAGGGTGCCGAAGCGGGGCGCCGCGTGCACCATCTTCTTCACCTCGTCGCGGATGCGGTTGTACAGCGGCGAGGTGCGTACGTCGGTGATCTTCTTGTGGATGCCCAGGTACTTGTGCAGCGCCCCCACGTTGGGGCTGATGGACATCTCGTTGTCGTTCAGGACCACGATCAGGTCGCGGTCGGTGTGCCCGGCGTTGTTCAGCGCCTCGTACGGC
>JAHWJJ010000004.1 GCA_019348475.1 Gemmatimonadota bacterium
TCCGATCTAGGCCGCCGGCGCCGGCGTTCGGCACCCACGGCGGCTCGGGGTCGCCCGTCCACGCGGCGCCGGCCCGGTGCACCGCCTCTCCCGAGGGCGAGCCCACGATGGGGAGCACGATGCGCTTCACCGGGATGATGTAGCTGGACTCGATGAACACCAGGTGGTCGCCGCGAAACCGCGCGATCGGCTCGGTGGGGAGGGTGCCGGCCGCGCCCAGGATTCCCCGCCGCTGCGGCGGCGCGTCACCGCCGATGGGCGCCATGCCGCGAAAGTACACGCGCATGGAGTGCGTCCGCAGCGCGCGCGCCACGTAGGTGGCCTGCACCAGCGCCTGCGTGAACTCCGCGTCCCCCGGCGCGGCGACGGCGTGCTCCAGGTTCAGGTCGCTGTCGAACGACGAGCTGCGGCCGCGCCAGCGGAAGGCGGTTCCCGCCAGCAGCGACACGAAGGTGCCCTCCTCGGCCGGCGGGTTCAGCCGCTCCAGCCCTTCGCGGTGCAGCAGCGCCCACGGCGCCTTTGCCTCCAGCGCGCGGTCGTTGGACACCTGCACGCCGGCCCGGGGCCCCAGCCAACGTTCCCCCGCGATCAGCGGCTCGCCGGGGGCGCGGTCCACCATCACCCGGAACACGTCCGCGTCCCAGTAGTCGCGGTAGTCGCGCCCCAGCACCAGCGCGCGGACGGAGTTCGCCACCTCCCCCCGGATCCACGCGTCCATGGTCCGCGTGCCGCGCGAGGCCTCGCCGGTCAGGCGCAGTCTGCCCATCGGCACCCGCCACCGCACGCCGCCGCCCAGCTTGTTCTCCTGCTCGAACCGGTACGCGCCCCACACGGTGAACACCGGGCCGCCCCGGGTCCGCATGGGGTGGAGGTTGGCGGACGCCTGCAGCGTGAGCCCGTTCACCCGGTCGTACGAGGGGAACGGGCCCACGGCGGGCGCAAAGAACGGGGGGCGCGGGGGCGGCCGGATCTGCGCCACCGCCACGTACTCGCCCTCGCGCTCCCCCGGCTGTGTCCGGAACTCCACGCCGGCGCGCGGATCGGTGTGGAAGATGGAATCGGGGTCCACCACCGCCAGCCCCGAGGGGTACACGCCGCCCCCCAGGACGGCGACGGAGCCGCCCACGCCGCCGCCGGGGCGGATCCACAGGTCGCCGCCCAGCACCACCGCGGACCCCTGCACGCTCCCCTCCAGCCGCACCTCGGCGTCGTAGACGAAAAGGTCGCCCGGGGCGAGAAAGTCCGGGCCCAGCACCGTGTCGCGGTCGATGTAGACGTACGCGTTGCGCGCCAGCACCTCGCGCGCGATGCGGGCGGCGCGGCTGTCGTCGTCGCCGCTGATCTGCGGCACCTGCGCCCGCGCCCCCGGAGCGGAGGCGAGCGCCAGGACCAGGGCGAGGACGGCGGACCGGAGTGCCGTCATCCGAGGCTCAGAAAGTTGCGCAGCAGATCGTGCCCGTGCTCGCTGGCGATGGACTCGGGGTGAAACTGCACCCCCCACACGGGGTGCTCCCGGTGGCGCACGGCCTGGATCTCGTCCCCCCATCCCGCCTCGTCGGTCCAGGCGATCGGCTCCAGCGCGTCCGGGAGCGTCGACGGCTCGATCACCAGCGAATGGTAGCGCGCCACCGTCAGCGGCGAGGGAAGGTGGCGAAAGATCCCCTCCCCCGTGTGGCGGATGGGCGAGGTCTTGCCGTGCATGGGCCGCCTGGCGCGGACCACGTCGCCGCCGTACGCCGCGCCGATGGACTGGTGGCCCAGGCACACGCCCAGGATGGGCGTGGTGGCGCCGAGCTGCCGGATGAGCTCCACCGACACCCCCGCCTCGTTGGGCGTGCACGGCCCCGGCGAGATGACGATGCGCTCCGGCGCCATCTCGCGGATCTGGTCCACGGTCAGCTCGTCGTTGCGCCGCACCTCCATCTCCGCCCCCAGCTCCCCCAGGTACTGGACGAGATTGAAGGTGAAGCTGTCGTAGTTATCTACAATGAGGATCATGGGATAGGCTTCCTCATCTTAACTGATCACTTTGAGGATCATCGGCAGGTGGTTCGGCTTTACCATGTTCCAGCCGCGTCGCGTTGATCAGGCAGCATTGAATACGATCCGATGGTTGTGGCGAATGCGATGCCGAACGAACGGGTTCGTTACGGCGACCTTCTCCACGAGATCGACTTCCCGACCGAACAGGCGCCCCAGCTCATTCTGCATTCGAACGAAGTCCAAGAGACTGAAACAGGCGTCGGGCTCGAACTCCACCAGCACGTCCACGTCGCTGTCGGGCCCAAAGTCGTCGCGCAGAACGGAGCCGAAGAGCGCGAATTCGCGAATCTTGTGCTTTCGGCAGAACGCCTCGAGCTGCCGCGGTGCAATCGGAACCCGGTCGGCAATTCCGATGTCCCGAAGGGACGCGAGCCCCTCCGTCGGCTCAGGCAGAAGGGATCCCTGGCCGGGGTGGCGCGCCCGGAATGCATCTCGTGCCGGCTTATCGGCCCTGCCATGGTCTTCAGGCCGCATACAAGACCTGGTGGTGGTGAAGGAACCTGGACGTGCACGCGGGCCTCTCTGTGGGCTGGACGGTCGAAAAATCACACGCCGCCCCCACGGCGCGCAATGCCGGGGCGCTCCCACGGCGTAAGCCGGCCATCTGCTGCGCGATGGCGAGGTGGGCTGGAGCCCTGAAGCCGCCGCAGCAGCGGCGCTAACCCCGCGAACTGCGCGGGGCTCCACCTGCGCCCGCCGTGGGTGGCCCGCGGGGAGCCAGGTCGCTCACTCCGGCGTGACGGCGAACTCGACCGGTGGCGATTCGTGCGTCCCGAAGCTGCCGACCACATGGTATCGCGAGGGCGGCAGATCCTCGTGCACCTCGTCGCCGGGGCTTGGCCGCGCCGGGTCGGGGGGAACGTTGATCATCACCACGCGCTCGTGGGTGGCGGAGCCCAGCGGGCCGAACTCGAAGTAGCGCCGGCCCCACGTGCCCCCACCCGGGCCGCCGGGACCGCCCGGCGCGGCCGGGCGAATCTCCCATCCAAAGCCCATTCCCCGGCTGCTGGGCGCGCCCATGCCGAAGCTGAGCCCCTGGCCCACGTCCACGCGCACCGGCCGGAGCCGCGGGTTGCGCACCTTTACGCGAATGGTGACGCTCGCCGAGTCGGCGGAAGACCTCGACACCACTCGAGGAGAGACGCTGACGCTGACTCGCAGCGCGGATGCAGGCACCTCCACCGGCTTGCATGCGGCGAGCGTGACCGCCGCCATGCACAGGACCAGAAGCGCGGTACCCGTTCCCCGCGTGCTCCGCCGGCGATGATCGCGCATGGACGCCCTCCGGATGCGAACAAGTCGGTGGGATCAGGAGATCCAGTCGATCGACTGGCCGTGCGGGCCCGTGAACGCGACGGGCTCGCCGTCGACGGCCAGCAGAAAGCGATCCTCGCGCGGCTCCACGTCCAGCCGTGCCGCGACCTGAGGAAGCACCGAAGGCGACTCGTTGCTGATCCAGACCCCGCCCAGTTCCCGGACGAGCTCGGCAAAACGGGCGCGCTGGCCGGGGTCCACGTAAAACAGCACGGCGGAGTGGAAGACGACGAGCGTTGCGTCCGCCGGCGCGGTGGCCGCGAGCGCGCGGAGCCCGTGCACCAGGTCGCCCTTCACCACGCGCGGCGGGTGCGCCCGGGAGATCTCCATCGCCGCGCGCAGACGTTGCGCGCGGGCCTCCTGCCCCGGCCACACCAGTGTTTGCAGCCACGCCGCCTCTTCCGGATCGGCGACGTCCAGCGGGTTGAGGTCGATCCCCGCGCGCCAGACGATCCGCGGCATCCGCTCGGGGATCGGCGTCCGCTCGTTGGCGCGGCAGGGGAACACCGGCGCGTCGTACCCGTCGTCGTTGTCCGGCCGCAGGCACACGCGCCCGTAGTCGTAGGCGTACAGGTCGGGGAGCAGGCACAGCCCCGCGGACGCGCCCACCTCCAGCAGCGCCAGCGGCTGCGGCAGCCGCGCGAGCACGGGGAGCAGCGTGGCGCAGCGCCCCGGCTCGTTCGTCTGCGTGCTCCGCGCCAGGACCAGTGCGCGGACGGGCTCCCCGTGGCGCTCCACCAGCCCCGCGAGATGCGCCGGATCGCGCGGGGTGCCGTACAGGTGCCGCACGGCCGCGAACACCAGGTTGGGCTGCTGCTTCGGCTCCGGCAGCGACGCGACGAAGCGGAGGAGCGCGTCCGACCCGGCGACGGCGCGCGCCAGCTGCTCGTACAGCGGCGAGACTCCTTTCGCCTCGTGCTCGGCGAACCGGCGGTAGCGGGAGCGAATCTCACCGAACGATGCTTCGTGGCTGTCGGACAAAGGTCGATTCGGGGGATGGAAGTTCCCGCTCTCGCCCCGTGCGGACGACATCGTCGGAGGACCCCGCGAGGACCCCCGCAGTCCCTGCCCTTCCCCAACAACCGCGTGGGGAACTGAGAACAGCAGAGCCGCGGGTTCCGTGGTGTCGATCCCGGAGCGGAGCCTGGGTTGCAGTATGCGTTCGGCTTGTGGATATTCGCCAGCACGGTCTTGCAACGACCACGATCATCACGCAGGAGGTCCGTCCGTGTTCAAGAAGTACCTTTCCCTGGCCGCGCTGTGCGTGGCTGCGGCCTGCGCCACGCAGCAGACCGCCGCACCGCCCGCGCCCGCCCCCGCGGCGCCGAGCGCATCGGCCGACCCCAACCGGCAGCTGGACGCGCTGGCCGAGGCGTTCTTCGAGGCGTCGATCGCGCTGAACCCGGTGGCCGCCACCTCCATCGGCGACGACCGCTACAACCACCTCTACACGGTGGGCTTCGCGCCCGACGTGCGGGCGCGGGCCCAGGAGCTCACGCGCGAGTACCAGGCCCGGCTGCAGGCCATCGACCGCGGCGCCCTGGACGCGGAGCACCAGCTCACGTACGACGTGTTCCGGCGCAACCTGGAGACGGCGCGCGCCGGCGAGCGGTTCCCGTCGCACCTGGTGCCGCTGAACCAGTTCTTCAACTTCACCGCGTCGTTCGCGCAGCTGGGGGCCGGCACCGGCCTGCACCCGTTCCGCACGGTGGATGACTACGAGGACTTTCTGGGGCGCATCCGCGGCTTCGAGCAGGCCATCGACGTCACCATCGCCAACCTGCGCGAGGGGATGGCGGCCGGCGTGGTGCAGCCGCGCGTGCTGATGGAGCGCGTGCTGCCGCAGCTGTCCGCGCACGTGGTGGAGGACCCGACGGCGAGCCTGTTCTACGGGCCCATCACCAGCATGCCCGAGAGCTTCAGCGCCGCGGACCGCGAGCGGCTGACGGCGGAGTACACGGCGGCCATCCGCGACCGCATCGTCCCCTCGTTCCGCAAGCTGCACGACTTTGTCCGCGACGAATACCTGCCGCGGACGCGGACGACGGTGGGCCTCTCCGCCCTCCCCGACGGCCGCGCGTGGTACGAGCACATGGTGCGCACCACGACCACCACGGACCTGACGCCGGAGCAGATCCACGAGATCGGCCTGGCCGAGGTGGCGCGCATCCATCGCGAGATGGAGGGGGTGATGCGGCAGGTGGGGTGGCAGGGCGACCTGCAGTCGTTCATGCGCCACATGCAGACCGACCCGCGCTTCCGCTACACCACGCGCGAGGAGATGCTGGCCGACTACCGCGCCGCGCAGGCCCGCATCGACGCGTCCACGGACCGGCTGTTCGACCTCAAGCCCACCGCCAACTACGAGATCCGCCCGGTGGAGCCGTTCCGGGAGCGCAGCTTCAGCGGCGGATCGTACACGCCGGCCAGCCTGGACGGCACCCGGCCGGGCGTGTTCCACCTGAACACGTACGATCCGCCCAGCCGGCCGCGCTACGGAATGGAGTCGCTGCTCATCCACGAGGGCTCGCCCGGGCACCACTTTCAGATCTCCATCGCCCGCGAGCTGGAGCACCTGCCCCGCCTGCGGCGCTTCGGCGGGTTCACGGCGTACTCGGAGGGGTGGGCGTTGTACGCTGAGACGCTGGGCCGCGAGCTGGGGCTGTACACCGACCCGTACCAGTACTTCGGCTTTCTGTCGTCGGAGCTGTGGCGCGCCATCCGGCTGGTGCTGGACACGGGCATCCACGCAAAGGGATGGACGCTGGAGCAGGCGATGGAGTACGCGCGGCGGAACTCCGCCAACAGCGAGACCAGCATCCGATCCGAGGTGGAGCGCTTTGCCGCCATCCCCGGCCAGGCCCTCGCGTACAAGATCGGCGAGCTGAAGATCACCGAGCTGCGCCGCCGGGCCGAGGCCGCGCTGGGTCCGCGCTTCGACATCAAGGCGTTCCACCGCGCCGTCCTGGAAGACGGCGCGCTGCCGCTGGACGTGCTCGACGCCAAGATCGACCGCTGGATCGCGGCGCAGCAGGCCCGCTGACGCGGAAGAGGCCGGCCCGAGACGGAGTTGACGAAGTCGCTCGCGACGGCTCCGGAGTCTTCGGAAGATGAACGGAGAGGAGCGCCGCCCATCGTGGCGGCGCTCCTGTTTTTTGGCCTGCGGACGATTCGCGCCCGGAGCGGTAGATGGGGATGCCGCCGGCTGGCATGCATCTGGCCCATCCGCGGCGCCTCGTGTGGGAACGGACTTGCTCAGGGGATTCGATGCGCGGGATGCGAACCGGGATGGTCGCGGGAGTGCTGGCGATTCTTGCCGGATGCCTTCCGGACGAGCACGCGGACGACGCCGCGGAGCGGGCGCAGAGCCGCGCGCCCGCGGCGCAGGCGGCCCGTGCGGCGCCGCCGCCCGCGCCCGCGCCCCCGCGCCCGATGATGGCGGCGGACTCCGCGCAGGCGCGCTCCCGCATCGCCGCCGAGAGCGCCGCGGTCGTGGCGGCGTTCCAGAAGGTGAAGGCGCTCGGGGCCAGCGAGGTGGCCGAGCTGCGCCAGGACAAGAACGCCAAGCAGGTCGCCAGCGCGCGCAGGCTTGGGGTTCGCGCCTCCGGCGAATCCGAGATCCAGCGCCTGGTGCGGGAGGGTCGGCTGGTGCCGCTGGGGGACAGCACGGAGTACTGGATCCTTCGCGACATGGACCACTCGTCCCCGTACGTCACCCCCGACACGCGCGCCATGCTGGAGGACCTGGGCCGCCGCTTCCATGCCCGGTTGGACCGGCTGGGGCTCCCCCGCTACCGCATCAAGGTGACCTCCGCCATCCGCACGGAAGACTCGCAGGCGGACCTGCGCAGGCGCAATTCCTACGCGTCGTGGACCACCAGCGCCCACCAGTTCGGCACCACGGTGGACGTTTCGCACGAGCGCTTCGCCGTCCCCGCCGGGCCGCGGAACGGCGAGGGAGCGGCGCCCGGTGCCTGGGAGCTGGAGGCGGAGATGCTGGAGGAGGTGGGGAAGGAGCACGCGAAGGCGCTGCAGGCGGAGCTGGGCCGCGCCCTGGCGGAACTGCGCACCGACGGTGTCGTACACGTGATGATGGAGAACAAGCAGCCCGTCTACCACTTCACCCTCGCGCGGCCCTTCAGCGGCAGCGCGTCGCGGTAAGCGAGCTCCGGCACCATCGGCCGTTTGGTCGCTGGCGATGTCAAAGCCGTGCTACTGACGGACGGCGGCCTCCCAGCCGTCGTACTCACCCCCCAGCGCATTCGCCAGCCGCTCAAGGCCGCGGCTGAGTTCTCGGATGGTACCGAGTTCCGGGACCATTTGCCGGCTGCCGATGCACGCCCACGAGTCGTCGGCCGAAGCGGACACCCGCATGCCGGGAAACCCCATTTCCCGTACCTGCTGCGCGGCGGCCACGGCCGCATCTTTCGATGGGAAATACAGGTATACCACAACCTCCGTCGCCTGGTCGAGGTCGGCGCCCGCGGCCCGGAGTTGCTCGATCACCAGGGAATCGGGGTCTGCCGGCGTTTTGCTCACGTTGCGGCGCGCCGCGCGAGGAGCGTGCAGAACACGCCCAGGCTCAGGACCAGGAAGAGGATGTTGACGGCGCGCGCGAAAGGCGGCGCACCTTCAGGCCACAACTGGCCGAGCAGCACCACGGCGTTCAGGACGATCAACACCAGCAGCAGTGGGCGCGGGATCAGCATCCTCGGAAGGGTTGGAGGTCAGGCCGGCGGCTGCCAGCGCGCCGGCGCAAAGTCGGTGGACGCCGGGCGCGTGTAGAACGTCGTGAGCATCGCCCGCAGCCTCGGCGTCAGCGGCACGCGGCCGCTTCGTCCTCCGTCCAGTAGCGAACCGCGATCGTCTCGTCCCTTCGCATGATGATGATGGCGCCGCAGGGAATCGTGCAGCTGGAGGTGCAGGTCGAAGGGTCGCGCACGGTTCACGCGGAAGCGGGCCCGGGCCGCGTCAGCCGGACGCCCGAGCGGCCGCCGCCTCGGCGCGCTGCTTGAGCGCGCGATTCATGGCCTCGAAACCCTGCCGCGTCCCCGCGTCCAGGCTTCGCCGCGCGAGCGGAACCAGCATCCCCGAAAAGCGCTCGCTGTGAACGAACCGCACGCGGCCGGGCCCGATCGGCTCGATCCGGAATGCGTGCTCCCCATCGAAGATCCCCGGCAATCCCAGCCTTCCCAGCCAGCGCAGCTCGCGGTTCGCCTCGAGTGCGACTACACGGGGCCGGAAGGTCATGCCGCGCGAGCCCGGCGGAACCAGCCGCGCCTCCAGGCGTGCCCCTACGTGCGGTTCGCCAGAAATGCGCGTGATGAACGGGTTCCATTCCGGATAGCTCGCGAAATCCGTGAGCACCGCCCACACGCGCTCGGCGGGCGCGGCGATCTCGATCTCCGTGACGATCTGGTGCATTCACGCCTCCTCGGCGGGCGGTGCGGTGATCACCTCGTCCCGCGCTGCTGCCGAAGCCGCTCGCGAAGGGAGTCGCGGGGACGGGGCGCGTCCGCCAGCAGCGGGAGAATGTCCGCGCGCACCTGCTCCGCGAGTAGCACCGCGGCTTGGGCCTGATCACGCGTGACCGGTGCATACCGGCCGGGATAGCGCGTTCCGACTGCGTAGCGGTTCAGTGAGGCGGCGGGATCGATCTTCGACGCCAGTTCCGAATCGACCTTCCTCACCACCCCCTGCAGATAATCGATGTCATGTTGGTCCTGGAAGTCGACCGCACTCCTGGCCAGGAAAGCCTTGATGAACTTCTCCACAGCCTGCTGAGCGTGAAAGCCGACCAGTTCGTAGACATCGAACTGTTCGCTGTCCAGTCCCAGGCGGGCCATCGCAAGGTCGCCCTCGGCGAGGCGCACCCAGCGGGCAACCCAGGCCCGCGCAGCTTCATCAAGCGCCATACAGGGCCACTCCTTCCTGCTCCGCCGTCCGGACCGGGTGCCCGTGAAGCTTGCGGGCGCTCTCCCACTCCGCCTTCTCGAGTACCCACGCATCCACCCGGAGCGCATCACCCGCGGCCGTGCGCTCGCCCGATCCCTCTCTTCCGACCGCCGCGGACCTGAACAGCGCCTCGCGGGCTTCTACATCACCTGCGCCGTCCCGAAGCACGATGATGAAATCCCAGTCGCTCGCCGGGGAACCCGTCCCGCGCGCGCGGGATCCGTAGAAGACGATGCGCTCGACGCTCCCCTGCCCCGCGGCAACCATCCGCAAGGCGAGCAGCCGAGCAGTGCGGAGATCCGGCGACGTCGCACGCCGGGACCGGCGGCTCAGCCGGCCCTGCGCGGCGGCACGAGCGTTCAGCCGCACCGCCAGCTTCATCAGGCGCTCGCTTCGTCCTTCCAGGGCCTTCGCCATCCCCAGAAGATGCGCGGCCGTGGGTCGGCTGCGCCCATTTCGCCACGTGGTCAGCGCGAGCGGCCGCACGCCGATTTCCGCCGCTAGCTCCGCCTGGGAGGGAGCGAACGCATCGGACGCTTCCGCGATCAGCTTCGCGAGCTCAGGGTCGGATGTCTGCGGGTCCAGATCCAAATCCCCGGTTAGAGTGATTGCCATAGCGTTCACTATGCCAATAATACACGCCTCCTGCCGCGCGATCAACTCCGGCGCTCCAGATGCACGGGTGGATTATGCCCGCGGGTGAAAGGACCTGTGGGTCTGGTGAAGGTAGCTGCGGTCCACGTGGGTGTAGATCTGCGTGGTGCTGATGTCGGCGTGGCCCAGCATCTCCTGCACGGCCACCAGGTCGGCGCCGCCTTCCAGCAGGTGCGTGGCGAACGAGTGGCGCAGCGTGTGGGGCGTGACGCGCTTCTCGATCCCCGCCCCCTCGACGTGCGCCCGCAAAATCTTCCACACCCCCATGCGCGTGAGCGGTCCGCCGCGCGCGTTCAGGAACACCCGGCCGTCGCTCTTGCCGCGGTCCAGCCGCGGCCGCGTCTCGCGCAGGTAGATGGCCAGCGCGCCGATGGCCCGGCGGCCGATGGGCACCAGCCGCTCCTTGTCCCCCTTGCCGAACACGCTGGCGAACTCCTCGTCCAGGTGCAGGCTGCGCACGCGCAGGTCCGTCAGTTCGCTCACGCGCACGCCGCTGGCGTAGGCGAACTCCAGCATCGCGCGGTCGCGCCACGCCAGCGGATGCGCAAGGTCCGGCGCCTCCACCAGCCGCGCGATCTCGTCCGCCGACAGCACGTCGGGGAGCTTTTTCCAGGCCTTGGGCGTGTCGATGCGGTCGCTGGGATCCGCCACCACCAGGTTCTCGCCCAGCAGAAAGCGAAAGTACGTGCGGATGGCGGCCAGGTTGCGCGCGATGGACGACGGCGCCAGCCCCAGGTCCTTCAGCAGCAGGATGTACGCGCGCAGGTCCGCCGTGGTCACGTCGCGCGGCCCCGCCCTGCCCTGCGCGCGCGCGAACGCCGCCAGCCGCGCCACGTCGTGCTCGTACGCGGCCAGCGTCTGGTCGGAGAGCCCGCGCTCGAAGCGCAGGTGGTCCAGGAACACCTGCACCGCGAACGCAAGCGGCGGCGCGGGTGATTCAGCCGGTCTGGCCACGGAGTGCGGCGGTTGGATGATTGCGAATGGGGTCGGGCCGGTGGCGGGTCACTCCACCGTATCCACCGGGCCGCGGTGGCCGGGCCTGCCTTCGCGCGTCTGCCACCACATCCACCCGACGATCAGCACCAGCGCCGCGGCCACGATGGCGAGCCAGCGGCCGGACGACTCGACCGCGGCGCGAATCTGCTCCCAGTTGCGGCCGGCCGTGGCTCCCAGGTACACGATGAAGCCGTACCACAGTCCCGACGCCAGCGCGATGGGCAGCGCCGCGCGGAAGAAGCCCATGTCGCTGCTCCCCGCGAAGATGGGGACCACGGCGCGAAAGCCGGGAAGATAGCGGCTGAAGAAGATCACCTTGCCGCCGTGCCTGTCGTACAGCGACGCAAGGCGCTGCAGCTGCCCCGGCTGCAGGACGGCCCGGCCCACGCGGGTCGAAAAGAACGAGGCGCCGTAGCGTCGGCCGGCGCCGTACATCAGCAGCGCCGTGGCCACGTTGGCCATCCAGACCACCAGGAACGCGAGGGTGGGGTCGATCACGCCCCGCCCCGCCAGAAAGCCGCCCGTGAGCGCCACCACGTCCGCGGGCACCGGGGGAAAGATGTTCTCCAGCCCCGCCATGGCGCCCATCACCACGTAGATCAGCAGCTCCGGCAGCCCCTCCATCCACGCGATCAGCCGGTCGATCAGTCCCGTCATCCGCCCTTCCCGTTGGCGCCCAATGGATTTTCAGGTCAGGAGCTCAGGGCCGCGTCACACCCTCCAGCGCCCGGCGCTCCGTTTCCTCGTGCGACGCCATCTCCAGCGCGCCGGCCACGGCCCGCGGCAGCCGCGACCATAAGACGACGCCTCAGAGGCTGGCGTCGCGGCGGTGGCGGGCGTGCAGGGCGTCGATGTTCTCCAGGCTGTCGATCAGGGCGACGGCGAACGCGGCGATTCCCTCGCCGCGGCCGATCCACCCCAGCCCCTCGTTGCTCTTTCCCTTGATGGAGATGTGCCCCGGACCGATCCCCAGCACCGACGCCAGCCGCTCCTGCATGGCCTGCGCGTGCGGTCCGATTTTGGGCGCCTCGCACACCACGGTGACGTCCACGTTCACCACCTGGTAGTTGCGCCCTTCCAGCAGCCGCACCACGCGCGCCAGAAGCCGCAGCGAATCCGCGTCCTTCCACTGCGGATCGCTGGGGGGAAAGTGCCGGCCGATGTCGCCCAGCCCGGCGGCGCCAAGCAGGGCGTCGGTCACCGCGTGCGCCACGGCGTCTGCGTCGCTGTGGCCGTCCAGCCCCCGCTCGTGGGGGATCTCCACGCCGCCCAGGATGAGCCTGCGCCCCTCGGCAAAGCGGTGGGAGTCGTACCCGTGGCCGATCCGCATTCCGTGCGATCAGGGTAGATGATGAGGATGATGCCCGTCGATGCCGCGCCGAAGATAGCCGCAGGCAGGGCGGATGTCACCCGGCCGTGGAGCGGCCACGCGAGAGCGTCCGTGAAAAACAGCATCGCCGCCCGTCCTGGTGACGGCACCGCGGGGAGCAGTCCGCCACCCGCGCACGTTCCCGGCCCCCTCGAACTCCCCGCACTTTCGCACTTTCGCACTCCCGCACTTTCCCACACTCCCGCACTCAAAAATCCATCCGCATCTCGAACTGGCTGATCCCCTGCCGCTCCCACCCGGTGTGCGCAAAGAACTCCGGCGCCAGGTCGTCGGGGACGATGGCGACGGCCTGCATGGGCTTTCCGGGGAACGCCGCGGCCAGCGCGCGCACCATCCGGGTACCCCATCCCCGGCGCCGGTGGGCGCGCGGGACGACCAGCGCGGAGAGCGACAGCGTCTCGGCGTCGGGGTTGGCGATCAGGGCGAAGGCGCGGTCCTCCAGGGCAAAGGCGCGGGCGGGCGCCGTGGCGGCGGAAAGCGTTTCGGGCGCCAGCATCCACGGCAGCTCCGGCTCGCCCTCGCGCACGGTGATGCGGGCCAGCTCCAGCGGGTCCATCTCGCGGAGCGCGTCCGCCGTGCCGCCGGCCGGGACGGGGTCGCGGCGGTAGCCCACCAGCCGGCGCGCCATCCGGAAGCCGAGCGATTCGTAGAGCTTTACGGCGGGCGTATTCTGCTCGATCACCTCCAGCAGCAGCGTGTGGTCGCCGCGGGCGCGGGCGTGGTCGATGGCGTCGCGCATCACGCGTCGGCCCAGTCCGCGGCCGCGCGCGTCGGCGGCGACGGCCATGCCGCCCACGCGGCTGGTCCACCCGCGCCGGCAGACGAACAGCACGGCCGCGGACTGCCCCTCGCGCTCGTAGATGCGGCTGGCGAACGGGTCCAGGTGCTCGCTCCTGAAGCGCCGCTCCCACGACTCCGGGGTGGTGCGCATGGGAACGATGTATCCCTCGAAACACTGCTGCATGGCGGCCGCCGCGTCGGCTGCGGTGAACTCGGGGAGGGGTCGCGCGATGGCGTCGTCCGGGTGGGGCACGGCCGGCTGGCAGGCAGAGGGTGAGAACGGAATGCGATCCCAATCTACACGCCCCGCCCCCCTTCCGCGCGAGTCCCCTTTCGCCGCGGCCACACGGCATCATCATCCAGAATGGTCCCCCCGCAAGCGCCGCGTCGAGTGGGGTGAGGGGCCGCCTTCTCCGTCGTTGCGGGTCCGCTGGCGGTGACATCCAGCGGCGGCTACGTTCGCGCCGAGCTCGTTCCCCCTGATCATCGTCATCATCCCATGCCCTTGGATCGCCGGCTGGAACTGTCGCCCGAGGAGATGCGCGCGCTGGGGCACCGCGTGGTGGACCTGGTGGTGGAGCACTTCTCCACCCTTGCGGAGCAGCCGGTGGCGGCATCCGCGTCGCGGGCGCAGATGGAGGCCCGCCTGCGCGAGCCGCCGCCGGACGCGCCGCGCGGCTGGGAGGCCACCGTGGACCGCGTGGCGCGCGAGGTGTTCGCGCCCATGTCGCACCCCGCGCATCCGCGCTTCTTTGCGTACGTGCCGGGTCCCGGCAACTTCGTCGGCGCGATGGCGGACGCGCTGGCGGCGGCGTTCAACCCGTTCGCGGGGGCGTGGATGGTGGCGCCGGGCCCCGCCCAGGTGGAGCTGGTGACGGTGGACTGGCTCCGCGCCCTCTGCGGCCTGCCGGAGGCCGCGGGCGGCGCGTTCGTCAGCGGCGGGTCCATGGCCAACCTGACCGCACTGGCCGTCGCCCGCCACCGCCGGCTGGGTGAAGACTTCGGCCGCGCGGTGATCTACTGCTCCGACCAGACGCACTCGTCCGTGGAGCGCGGCGCCCGCGTGCTGGGCTTTCGCGCGGACCAGCTGCGCAAGCTCCCGGTGGACGGCGGATACCGGCTGCGGATGGACGCGCTGCAAGGCGGGGTGGCGGAGGATGCGGCGCGGGGCCTGGTCCCCTTCTGCGTGGTGGCCAACGCGGGAACCACCAACACGGGCGCGGTGGATCCCATGCCGGCGATCGCCGGGCTGTGCCGGGCGCACGGGATGTGGATGCACGTGGATGGCGCGTACGGCGCGGCGGCGGCGCTCACGGAGGCGGGGCGGCGGGCGCTCCGCGGAATGGAGGAGGCGGACTCGATCTCCATCGACGCGCACAAGTGGCTCTTTCAGCCCTTCGAATGCGGGTGCGTGCTGGTGCGCGACGGGGGCGCGCTGAAGGACACCTTTCGCCTGGTCCCCGAGTACCTGCGCGACAGCGACCGCGCCACGGAAGAGGTGAACTTTCGCGACTGGGGCGTTCAGCTCACCCGCGGCTTTCGCGCGCTGAAGCTGTGGATGACCGTGCAGGTGTTCGGGATGGATGCCCTGCGGGACGCGGTGGCGTGGGGCGTTCGGCTGGCGGAGGCGGCGGAGCAGGAGCTGCGGGCCTCGCAAGCGTGGGAGGTGGTGACGCCGGCGCAGCTGGGCATCGTCACCTTTCGCCATCGCCGGCCGGGGCTGGACGACGCCGGGATGGACGACCTGCAGCGCCGCATGACCGCCGCGCTGGCGGAGGACGGGTTCGCCCTGCTCAGCACCACGGTCCTGGACGGCCGCACCGTGCTGCGCCTGTGCACCATCAACCCCCGCACGACGGAAGACGACGTGCGCGAGACCCTCCGGCGGCTGGAGCGGTTCGGGCGCGAGCTGGCGTAGATCGGCGGACGGCAGGTGTATCGTGCTCATCCAGCCAGCCGGAACCGAACCGTGGTCCGGACGCAAGAAAGGCGAGCCCACGCTGGAGGCTCGCCTTCGTCGTCGATCCGAGCTGCAATCCAGGGGTCAATGGCTCCGGCGTACCTCCCGCAGGGGCGGCCTCAGGCGGCCCATGGCCAGCTTGCGCGGCCTGGTGAGGGTGCGCACCAGCCCCAGCGTCAGCATCGCGAGCCCCAGCGTGGCCGCGGCGATCTCGGGGCGCCCCAGCAGCAGCGCCAGCAGGCAGGCCGCGATCAGGGGGAGGGTGTGGAGAAGGGTGATTCCCCAGGCCGTGGCGCGCTCGCGCCGGGCCCGGGCAGCCGGAAGCCACTGCAGTCGTTCTCGGTCGTCCATCGTACGGGTCGTGTTGCCGGCGCGCGGTCCGCGGGCCCGGAGGGCCCCGCCAGCGGAGTAGGGAAGGTCGGCAGCCGGGGCGCGCCAACGCGCGTGGCCCGGCCTGCCAGGACCGCGGGAAGGCGCGCCCGTGCGGCCGCGCCTCCATCCGCCCCCCGCACGCAACGCGCGCCGCCGGGGGCAGGACGGATGAATAGTACCCTCATCCCCCACCGGGTTCAAGACCCCTGTCGCAAGGACGGTCAGCGCCTGCGCGCCGGGGGCTCGGGCGCGGGGCACCAGGGCCAGCCGTCGGCGGGCGGGCGCATGGCCGCGGAGTCGGCCGCCGGGTTGCTCCGCCGCCCGCCGATGCGACGCGAACCCCGGGGAGCCAGGCGGACGGGCTCCGGCCGGCGCGCGCGCACCTCCTCCTGGATTTCGCACGCGATGCGGCGCTGCTCCTCGGTGAGCGTGTTCTGCACCAGCACCCCGGCGGCCCGGTTGTTCCGGGCGATCTGGACGAGCGCCGGGCGCGTGCGGTCCCACCGCTCGGCGCCCCGGCGCGGGCGGTCGCCGTCCCACGCTTCGCGCACGCTGCGGCGCAGCGAGTCGTTGGCGGCGGCAAGCACGATGGCGATGGAGTCCAGCCGGGTCACCTGCTCGCCCGTAAGCCCCAGCCGCTGCCGCTCGCCGATGAGCCCGTACACGCTGGGGGTGCTTCCCCCGCTCACGTCCAGCACCAGCGGGCCCTCCGGTCCCTGCTCGGCCCGGGGAACGTCTTCCGGGTCCACCTGCGCGCCGCACGCGGCGAGCGCCATCACCCCCAGCACCAGCATCATCCGCTTCACGATCGTCCTCCATCCTCAGTAGGGCCGTCGGGATCCACCGGCAGCACGCGCGTGCTTCCCCGTGCAGTACGGGTGGAGCACGGCAAACGGAGTTCCGCTGCGATCCGCCGGCGGCGCTGCGCTGCATCGTACCCCCGCGGTCCATCCGCCGCACGGGCCGTTCCCTCTCCGTGGAGTTGCGTGCAGCCGAAGCCGCGCGCAGGTTGCCGGGGCTTTTCCCATCTTCCAGCGGCGGACCCCGGCCGCTCGTCATTCAGCCTGGACCACGCCCGTGCGCATCGCATCCCTCACCTTGCTGATCGCCGTGTCCGCCATCCATACCGCCGCGCTGGACGCGCAGGAGCGGCCGCGCGCGCGGGAGGCCGGCGTGGTGGTCGGCATCCTTCCCGCGGGCCCGCTGAACGCCATCACCGACGTGGAAGGGGTCCGGGTGGGGCAGACGACGGTGGTGGAGGGCGATTCCGTCCGCACCGGCGTCACCGCCATCCTTCCGCACGGCGGCAACCCGTTCCGCGAGCGGGTGCCCGCCGCCATCCACGTGGGCAACGGCTTCGGCAAGCTGCTGGGCGTCACCCAGGTGCGCGAGCTGGGGGAGATGGAGACGCCGATCCTGCTCACCTGCACGCTCTGCGTCTGGAACGCGGCCAACGCCATGGCCGACTGGATGCTGGCCCGGCCGGGGATGGAGGAGGTGCGCTCCATCAACCCGGTGGTGGGCGAGACCAACGACGGCGGGCTGAACGCCATCCGCACGCGTCCGCTGCGCGCGGAGCACGTGGTGGCGGCGCTGGAGGGCGCGTCGGCGGGGCCGGTGGCCGAGGGGGCCGTGGGCGCGGGGACGGGGACGATCGCGTTCGGCTGGAAGGGCGGCATCGGCACCAGCTCGCGCCGGCTGCCGGCCACGCTGGGGGGGTGGACCGTCGGCGTGCTGGTGCAGACGAACTACGGTGGAGTGCTGACCGTCAACGGCGCGCCCGTGGGGCGCGAGCTGGGGCGCTACCTCTTCCAGCGCCAGGTGCAGGGCCCCGCGGACCGCGGCGACGGCAGCGTGATGATCGTGGTGGCCACCGACGCGCCGCTGGACGCGCGGAACCTGGAACGGCTGGCGGTGCGCGCCCTGGCCGGCCTGGCCCGCACGGGCGCGGCGATGACCAACGGCTCGGGCGATTACGTGATCGCCTTCTCCACCGCGGCCGAGGTGCGGCGCACGGCCGGAGCGCGCGACCCCGCCACCGTCCGCGACCTGCCCAACGAGGCGGCCTCCGGCCTGTTCCAGGCGGTCGCCGAGGCCACCGAGGAGGCGATCCTCAACTCCCTCTTCCGCGCCACCACGACCACGGGGAACGGGATGACCGTGGAGGCGCTCCCCATCGACCGGACGCTGGAGATCCTGCGTCGCTACGGGGCCCTGGGATGGGACCGCGCCCTGCCGCCGGGCAGGTGAGTGCGGGAGTGCGGGAGTGCGGGAGTGCGGGAGTGCGAAGAACCGGAAGATGTTGATGGGGTTGCGGGATTTGTGGAAACGAGTAGAATCAGCGGACGGCTGCTACTCACCCGCGTTGCAGGATCCGCAAAGCCGCGCCCCTCTTCCCCACCCACGCCGACGTCCCCCATGGAAGCAACCGATGCCGCGGAGCTGATCAGCGAACTTCGCGAAGAGCGCGCGGAGCACGAGGCCGAGGACAAGTTCCGCGACCGCGCGGCGCTGCTCATCGCCGTCATGGCCATTCTGCTGGCCATCGCCAGCCTGGGCGGGGGCAACGTGGCCGAAGACATGATCCACAACAACATCAAGGCCAGCGACACCTGGGCGTTCTTCCAGGCCAAGAACGTGCGCCAGACGCAGTACAAGATCGCCGTCGATCAGCTCCGGGCGCAGCTCGCCGCCAACCCCGGGCTGCCGCCCCAGGTGCGGGCCGACATGCAGAAGACGGTGGAAGAGTACAAGGCCAACATCGCCCGGTACGACGACGAGCCGGACCCTGAAGCGCCCGACGACGTGATGCGCGGCGAAGGAAAGAAGCAGCTCTCGGCTCAGGCCCGCAACTACGAGACGCTGCGCGAGCGCGCCGGCGCGCAGGACGCCAACTTCGACTACTCCGAAGTCGCCTTTCAGCTGGCCATCGTGCTGGGGTCGGTCGCCATCCTGGCGCTGTCGCGCAAGGTGCTGTACATCGCGCTGGCATTGGGCGCGATCGGCACGCTGCTGATGATCAACGGCTTCACCTTGATGGTGAACCTCCCCTTCTGACCACCGGCCTGGCGCCTGTCCTCGTCACCAGGCCCGCGGGCGGAGAACGTGTGGTCGAGATCCCCCTTCCCCACCCCGGGGCCTTCCGCCGCTGCTCATAACGTGGACGATTGCGCGCGCGGGCGGGGCCTGTACCTTTGTGATGCTGCCGGCGTCACCGGCCTCACACACGACAGATCACGGAGAAGCGCCATGCGCGGAATCATCCTTACGGCGGCGGTGCTCGCGGCGGCCACGCCGGCCGCCGCCCAGCACCAGCACGGCACGCACCAGCACGGGGCCGGCCACCAGCACGGTGCGGGGCACCAGATGCAGATGCCGGCCGGCTGGCAGGTGCGCCTGGACCGTCCGGGCGCCACGCAGCCCGTGCACTTCATGCAGATGAACGGGGGACTGCACGTCGTCCTCGGTCCCGCCGCGATCTTCTACGACCCGCAGACCACCGCGACGGGCGCGTACCGCGCGCAGGGGACGTTCACGCTCAACAAGCCGTCCGCGCATCCGGAGGCGTTCGGGCTGCTCGTCGGCGGGCGCGACCTGGCAGGGGAGAACCAGGACTATCTTTACTTCGTGGTTCGCCAGGACGGCAAGTTCCTGGTAAAGCACCGCGCAGGCACGGAGACGCACACCCTGTTCGACTGGACGGCGCACCCGGCCGTGCGGCAGCCCGGCGCCGACGGCAGGGCGACGAACACGCTGGCCGTGGACGTGAGCGAATCGGGCGCGCGGTTCCTGGTGAACGGAACGGAGGTGGCCAACCTTCCCCGCGTGCCCATGCTGAACACCGACGGCGTCGTCGGCCTGCGCGTGAACCACAACCTCGACGTGCTGGCCACGGACTTCGGCGTGCAGCCCGCGGGGACCTGAGCCTACCGGTTTCGGCGGATCCATCCCGCTGTGCGGCCGCTCGCCTCTCCAGGCGGGCGGCCGCGGTTGTAAGGCCAGGGTCAAGTGCCGAGGTTCAAGGGTCAAGTAAAAGACAGCGGCCACTGGGCACTGGGCAGTGGGCACTGGGCACTGGGCACTGGCACTGGGCACTCGGCACTCGGCACTGGGCACCTCAATCCTGCCCTTCCGTTGCATTCGGGATTCATTCGGTATATCTTCCCTCGTGCACCACCACCCTGATCTCGAGGGGGTCCCGAATGCAGCAGCTGGTACAGCTCCGCGGCCGAGGAGCCGCACAGAACCCAAGGAACCGCTTCGAGCAGGCGGAGTACGTCCCCGACCCGCAGGCCGCCGATCCTGATGAGCCCGGGCCGCGGACGCAGTTTCTGCGCGACCACACCCGGGGGATCATCTCGCGCAACGACAGCCCGGACGTCCCCTTCGAGGCCAGCGTAAACCCGTACCGCGGGTGCGAGCACGGCTGCATCTACTGCTTTGCCCGCCCCACGCACGAGTACCTGGGGTTCAGCGCGGGGCTCGACTTCGAGACGCGCATCCTGGTGAAGCACGACGCGCCGGAGCTGCTGCGGGGCGAGCTGGCGTCCAGGCGCTGGAAGCCGCAGCCGATCGCCATGTGCGGGGTCACCGACCCGTACCAGCCCGCGGAGCGCCGCTTCCAGATCACCCGCAGCTGCCTGGAGGTGCTGGCCGACTTCCGCAACCCTGTGGCCATCGTCACCAAGAACCACCTGGTGACGCGCGACATCGACCTGCTGAGCGAACTGGCCTCGCACCAGGCGGCGTGCGTCAACGTCTCCATCACCACCCTGGACGACGCGCTGCAGCGGGTGATGGAGCCGCGCGCCTCCACGCCGGCGCGGCGGCTGGAGGCCGTGCGCAAGCTCTCGGCGGCGGGGATTCCCGTGCGGGTGCTGGTGGCGCCCGTGGTACCGGGGCTCACCGACCACGAGCTGCCGGCCATCCTGGCAGCCGCAAAGGACGCCGGTGCCGTCGCCGCCTCGTACATCCCGTTGCGCCTGCCGCACGGGCTGAAGGGGCTGTTCGAGGACTGGCTGGCGACGCACTTTCCCGATCGCAAGGACAAGGTGCTCAACCGGGTGCGCGGCATGCGCGGCGGCAAGCTGTACGACCCGCAGTGGGGTACGCGCATGCGCGGCGAAGGGATCTTTGCGGACCACATGCAGGCGATGTTCAACACCGCGTCGCGCAAGGCGGGGCTGTCGCGGGATATCCCGGCGCTCTCCACCGCCGCCTTCCGCCGTGCGCACCACCCCGCGGGGCAGATGGGCCTGTTCGACTGACCTCCGCGCGGAGCAGACCAGACGAGAAAAAGTCCCCCCGCGAACAGGCTCCGCCGCCGCAGGTCACTGGTTGCCTGCCTGAACAAAAAACCCCCCACCGCGGATGCGGTGGGGGATCGATTCAGCTACGCGCCAGGCTGGACTCGAACCAGCGACCTACGGCTTAGAAGGCCGTTGCTCTATCCAGCTGAGCTACTGGCGCCTGTGCTGTTCCTGCTCAGTCGGGGCGCCCGGATTCGAACCGAGGACCTCCTGCTCCCAAAGCAGGCGCGCTACCGGGCTGCGCCACACCCCGAGTGGAACGGAAAAACCTAGGCAATCGGTCCCTTTCCGTCAACCCCGGTGATCGACCGCATCAGCGCCCGCACCGCGCGCCCGCGGTGGCTGAGCTGGTTCTTGCGCTCCGGCGGCAGCTCCCCGAACGTCCGCCCCTCGTCCGGGAGGTAGAAGAGCGGATCGTAGCCGAAGCCGCCGGTGCCGCGCGGCTCGCGCAGGATCACGCCCTCGCAGGTGCCGGTGCGCACCCGCTCGCGTCCGTCGGGCCAGGCGGCCGCCGCCGCGCAGACGTAGCGCGCGGTGCGCCGGTCGTCGGGCACGGTGCGCAGCAGGTGGAGCAGGTGGCGGTTGTTCGACTGGTCCTGCCGCTCGCCCCGCGCCTCGTCCACGGGGGCGAAGCGGCGCGAACGCACGCCGGGGGCGCCCTCCAGCGCGTCCACGCACAGTCCGGAGTCGTCCGCCAGCGCCATCTCCCCGGTCCTGTGGGCGAAGTAGCGCGCCTTGGCCACCGCGTTCTCCTGGAACGTCTGGTATTCCTCCAGGCCGTCCTCGTCCGGAGATTCGGGGACGCCCAGGTCGTCCAGCCCCACGACCTCCCATCCCTCGACCTCCGACAGGATCTCCCGGATCTCCCGCACCTTGCCGGGGTTGCGGGTGGCGACCACCAGCCGCGTCACGAGACGGCGGCGCGCTGCCCGGCGTTCAGCTCGCGGATGGCGCCGGAGGCCAGGCCCACCAGCGAGGCCAGCTGCTCGGGGGTGAAGTCGCCGTGCTCGCCGGTGCCCTGCACCTCGATCAGTCCCCCGCCCTCGCGCGCCACCACGTTCAGGTCCACCTCGGCGCCCACGTCCTCGGCATAGTCCAGGTCCAGCACCACGGCGCCGTCCACGATCCCCCCGCTGATGGCCGCCACGAAGTGGCGAAACGGCGACGCACTGAGGCCCGCCCTGTTTCGCAGCCACTCGCAGGCGTCGTACAGCGCCACGGCGCCACCGGTGATGGAGGCGGTGCGCGTCCCCCCGTCCGCCTGCAGGACGTCGCAGTCGATCGTGATCTGCCACTCGCCCATGGCGGCCATGTCCACGCAGGCGCGCAGCGACCGGCCGATCAGCCGCTGGATCTCCTGCGTGCGGCCCCCCACCTGGCCGCGGTCCCGGCGGTTGCGGGTGCTGGTGGCGCGCGGGAGCATGGAATACTCCGCCGTGACCCACCCCTCGGCGCGCCCCCGGCGCCAGGGCGGCACTCCCTGCTCCACGGACGCCGTGCACAGCACCTTCGTCCGCCCGGCGCTGATCAGGCAGGACCCTTCCGCGTACAGCCCTACGCCGCGTTCCAGCGTGACCGGGCGCAGCTCCCCCGGCGCGCGGCCGTCGCCGCGGACGGCGCGGACCGATTCGTCAGCCATCCTCCCCTCCCCTCCTCGCTCGTTGCAGAATCGAACTCGTCGACCGGCCCGGCGTGAGCGGGATGATCTGCACGCGCCCGCCGGCGGCGATCACCTCCGCCCCCCCGGCCACGCTTTCCACCGTGTAGTCCCCGCCCTTCACCAGCACGTCGGGAAGGAGCGCGGCCACCAGCTCGCGCGGCGTGTCCTCGCCGAACAGCGTCACGGCGTCCACGCACCCCAGGCCGGCCAGGACGAAGGCGCGGTCGGCCTCCCCGTTCACCGGGCGGCCGCTCCCCTTCCCCAGCCGCCGGGCGGAGGCGTCGGTGTTGATCCCCACCACCAGCGCGTCGCCCAGGGCGCGGGCGGCGTACAGGTACTCCACGTGGCCGCGGTGCAGGATGTCGAACACGCCGTTGGTGAAGACGATGCGGCCGCACCGCGCGCCCCCGAAGCGGTGCAGCACCTCTTCGCGCGGCAGGAGCTTGTCCGCGGGGTGGACGGGCGGCTTCACGGGGCGGCGGGCTGCGGGGCGAGCGCGGCGCGGATGCCCTCCAGGATCTCCCCCGCGCCCCTGGCCAGGAGGGCGTCCGCCGCGCGCCGGCCGACCGCATCGGCGTCTTCCACGGCGCCTGCCTCGCGGACGCGGAGGATGCGCGCGCCGTCCAGCGCCGGGACGAGGCCGTGGAGCGTCAGCCGGTCGCCATCCACCGTCGCCAGCGCGCCGATCGGCACCTGGCAGCCGCCCTCCAGCGCGCGGAGCAGGGCGCGCTCGGCGGCGGTGCAGGCGGCGGCGCGCGGGTCGTGCAGCGGGCGCAGGCGCTCCAGCACGTCCGCCCGGTCCGCGCGGGCGACCACCGCCAGCGCCCCCTGCCCCACGGCGGGAAGCCAGGCCGGCGCGTCCAGGTACTGCCCGATGCGCTCCGCCCACCCCAGCCGCAGCACACCGGCCGCGGCCAGCACGATGGCGTCGTACGCGCCGGCGTCCAGCTTGGCCAGGCGGGTGTTCAGGTTGCCGCGCAGGTCGGTGACGTCCAGGTCGGGGCGCAGCGCCTGCAGCTGCGCGCGGCGGCGGAGGGAGCTGGTGCCAACCTTCGCCCCCGTCTTGAGGTAGTACAGGCCCCCCAGGCGCCCCGGGGGAAGAAGGACGACGTCGCGCGGGTCCTCGCGCGTGGTCACCGCGGCGAGGGTGAGCCCGTCCGGGAGGCGGGTGGGGACGTCCTTGAGCGAGTGGACGGCCAGGTCCGCGGCGCCGGAAAGGAGCGCCGCGTCCAGCTCCTTGGTGAAGAGCCCCTTGTCGCCGATCCTGGCGAGCGGGACGTCCTGGATGTTGTCGCCCGTGGTCCGGATGACCTCGATGTGCACCTGCAGCGCGGGATCGGCGGCGCGCAACGCGGCCTGCACGCTGCGCGACTGCCAGAGCGCCAGCTCGCTGCCGCGCGAGGCGATGCGCAGCGCGGGGGTCATCACCACTGCGACTGCGCCCCCTCCACGATCTTCTGCACCACCAGCTCCAGCGCCTTCTTGCGTCCGTCGTCCACGTCCTCGCGTCCCGGCTCGAAGTTGCCGATGGCTGTGAGCCCGTTGCCGCGCCAGAGCACCCTGTCGTTGCGCACGTCGTAGATCTCGGCGTCGAAGCTGATCTGCACGCGCGCCTCCAGCCGCTGAATGCGGCCGGTGGCGTCCGGCCGCGGGTCGAAGTTGGTGGTCTGCTCCTCCGCGGAGCGCAGGGTGCCGCGGACCACGGCGTCGGCGGTCTGCTCCGACGCCAGGCGCACGCCCAGGCTGCTGGGGAGCCGGTCCTGCATCTCGCGCAGCAGGTCCGAGGTCAGGTTCTGGTACGGCGTCTCGTTCTCGAACGGCTGGATGTACAGCCGGTCCACGTGCGGAGGCAGCCCCCCGCCCGTGAAGCTGTACATGCACCCCGCCAGCAGCGACAGCGCCAGCAGGGCCCCTGCCGGGCTAGGTGCCCGCCGGGCGCCAGGTATCTTCGGAAAACGGCTGGACATCGCTGGACGACTCGGTGGTCAGGTTGAGCGTGCGATAGGCGGCCCAGTCGCGGTACTGCGCGCGGGACACGCCCTGGTCGTTGTACGTCAGGTCGATGGATTCCGCCACGGCGCTCCCCCGGCGGCGGCGGACGGACTGCAGGCGCCCGCCGCGCGCGCGGTACTCCAGCACGTCGTCCCCCGCCTGGTAGCGAAGCGTGGTCTCGTCGCCCCGCGCGGAGGCCTCCAGCAGGCGCGCGTCCGCAGGCGGCTCGACGACTCCCACGGCCCCCCAGAGCAGCGCGGGCGAGGGCAGGCGGAAGCGCTCCAGCAGCGCGGGCGGCACGCGCGCCTCCCCGTCCACCAGGGCGGCGGCCAGGTAGGTCTCGCCGCGCGGGCCGAACAGGTCCAGCCGGAACCGCCGCGGCGCCTGGAAGCGGGCCACGCCGCGCCCGGTGAAGCGCGCGCCGGCCTCGTCCAGCGTCCACGCGAAGTTCACCTGCCGCGGCGAGGCGGGCACGGTGGCGCGCCGCAGCTCGTCCGCGCTCCGCCGCATCTCCTCCTCCGTCGGCGCGGGCGCGGACGGGTCCGGCGCCGGCGCGGCGGTTCCCGGCGCCGCGGCG
>JAHWJJ010000490.1 GCA_019348475.1 Gemmatimonadota bacterium
CTCGGTCCCGGACCAGCGGCGGCGCCGTCGGCCAATCTGATCCCGCGGCCACCCAGGCCCCGAGCCCCTGACCCGAGGAGGCCCCGATGAACCGCAGCATTCCGCCAATCCTTGTCTGCCTTGCGATCCTTGCCGCCGGCTGCGAGCGCGAGGCCGCGACGGGGTGGCGCGGCAGCATGGAGCAGCTGCCCGGCGGTGCGGTGCTGGTGCGGAACCCCGAACAGGGGACCTGGCGCCAGGGCGAGGAGTGGAGGGTTACCGAGGACCTGCGCATCGGGTCCGTCGACCAGGAGGGGCCGGCGCTGTTCGGGGAGGTGGCGGCGGTGGAGGCGGACCCGCTGGGACGGGTCTGGGTGCTGGACCGTCAGGCGAAGGAGCTGCGGGTGTTCGACCGCGGCGGAGCGCACGTGCGCACCGTGGGCCGGGAGGGCGGCGGGCCCGGTGAGTTCAAGGACCCCATCGGCCTGGCGTGGGCTCCGGACGGGAACCTCTGGGTGGCCGATCCCGCCAACGCCCGTTTCAGCGTCTTCGACACCGCCGGCCGCTTCGTGGCCAGCCACCCCCGCCGGGTAGCGGGGTACTCGCTGCCGTGGCGCGGCGGATTCGGGCCGGACGGCCGGTTCCGGGAGATCGCGATGGTGACGCTGGCCCCGGGCGATTCGCGGCACGCCGTGCTGCACTTCGACAGCGCGATGCAGGCCGCGGACACCGTGCTGCTTCCCACCCACCGCGGCGAGCAGATCGAGTTGCGGACGCCCACGGGGATGACCGCCGCGGGCGTGCCCTTTTCTCCGGGCCAGGTGTTCGCGCTGGATCCGCGCGGCGGCGTGTGGCTGGGCGTCAACGACCAGTACCGGCTGGCACGGCTGGGCCCCGACGGCGACACGACGCGCATCGTGGAGCGCCAGGCGGCGCCGGTGCCGGTGACCGCGCAAGAGCGGGACGAGGCGATCGGGCGATTGAAGTGGTTCACAGACCAGGGCGGCCGAATCGACCCCGGCCGCATTCCCGGCCGCAAGCCCGCGTACCAGCACGTGGTGGCGGATGGCGACGGGGGGATCTGGGTCCGTGCACCCCTCCCCGCGGGCCAGGAGGGGGCGGCGTACGACGTCTTCGACCCGGAAGGGCGGTACCTGGGCCGGGTGCGGCTGCCTGGTGGGATGAACTCCTTTCCTCCCCCGGTCATCCGCGGGGGCGCGCTGTACGGAGTGGTGAGCGACAGCCTGGGCGTGGCCTACGTCACCCGGGCCACCATCGACAGGTGACGAGGCGTCCAGGCGTGCCGCGGAAGCGGTGCGCTTTCCAGGGCGCGTCCGGGCGAGTGGGCCACGGACCCGGCCCGGCCCGGTGAGGCAACGTTCCACCGGGTTGCGGGCATCCACGTTCTCCGGACCGGCAGGCGCGACGCCGGAGCCGTTCGCGCGGTGGCGCCTGTTTGACGCCCGATTGTGGTTATGCAGTGCCGTCGTTAGATTTACGGTGCCCTGATTCGCAGCGGACCGCCGGCCTCTCTCCTTCCGCTTCCTCCCGCGTGACCCAGATGCCATCCCGACGCACGCTCACCACTCTGGCCGCCGCCGCGGCGGTCGTCGCCGCCGGGGGAACGGCCGTCTACGGCCGCATCCAGAGCGCCAACGCGGCCTCGGGCGAAGAGGCGAAGGGCTCCCGGCCGCTGGTGCAGACCTCCGCCTCCGGCAGCTTTTCTACGGACGTCGCCATCCCCGTGCAGGGCACGCCCGCCGTCCGCGGCGACCTGGTGATGTCGGTGAGCGCGGCGGGGCAGGCGGAGGCGTGGCAGAAGACGGTGCTGGTGGCGCAGGTGAACGGGCGCATCGTGTCCCTCGCCGTTCGCGAGGGCGACCGGGTGGCCGCCGGGCAGACGGTGGTGGGGCTGGACGGCGCCGAGTACGCGCTGGCGGTGGAAGAGGCCCAGGCCGCGCTGGCGGACGCGGAGAACAAGCTCCGCGAGGCCACCCTGTTCGACGACCGCATCCAGGACGCGGCCGTGCGCCAGGAGCGCGCGTCCGCGGCGCGCATCCGCAGCGGCGTGCAGGCGGCGGAGGTGCGCCTGCGCCGCGCGCGCCTGGACCTTACCCGCATCCGCACCACTGCGCCCTTCGCGGGGCGGGTGGCGTCGCTCAAGGTGGTGCCCGGTCAGTGGGTGCGGCAGGGCGACGAGCTGATGACGGTGGTGGACCTGGACCCCATCCGCGTTGAGGTGCAGGTGCTGGAGAGCGAGATCGCGCACCTTGCGCCCGGGCGCACGGCCAGCGTGAGCTTCGCCGCCTTTCCCGGCGAGGCGTTCACCGGGCGGGTGCAGACCATCAACCCGATCGTGGAGAGCGGCACGCGCACGGCGCGGGTGACGGTGCTGGTAGACAACCCCGGCGGCCGCATTCTCCCCGGCATGTACGCCCGCGTCTCGCTTCAGGCGCAGCGCTACGCCGACCGCGTCCTCGTGCCGCGCAGCTCCATCCTGGAGCGCGACCGCCGCTCCATGCTCTTCGTCTACGAGCCCGGGAGTACCGACGGGCTGGCCAAGTGGCGCTACGTGACCACCGGCCTGCAGAACGAGAGCATGGTGGAGATCCTTTCCGAGGGCGTGGAAACCGACAGCGTCAGGGCCGGCGAGATCGTGCTGACCGAAGGCCACTACACGCTGATCCACGACGCCCGCGTGCGGCTGGTGGACGACGCCAAGAAGGAAGGCGGCCGGCCGCAGTAGGAGTACGTGAGTGCGTGAGTGCGTGAGTGCGGGAGTGCCGCCGGGGTTCGTGCCGAGCGACTGAAGTCGCCGCAACGACTGCGGAAAGCCCCGCAAACTGCGCGGGGCTTCAACGACCCGGCTTCGATTCGGATCCGC
>JAHWJJ010000491.1 GCA_019348475.1 Gemmatimonadota bacterium
GACCTCAAGGCGCTTTACGCGCGCGAGGAGCTTTCGACCGAAGACAAGCTGCGCGAGCGCGAGCGCCTGTTCGCCGACGCGCAGCGCCGGTTCGCCGAAGAGGTGCGGCCGCGGCTGCGCGTGGACACCTTTCCCAGCTTCACGCGCGATCCGCTGAACAACGCCACGCTGATCTCGCGGCACATCTACTACGACCGGCTGGGGCTGTTCGAAGAGGTCTACCGTTCGCGCGGCGGCGACTTCATCCGCGCCATGAACGACATCGTGGCCGCCGCGCGCGGGAACAAGGACGATCCCTACGCCGCCGTGCAGGCGCTGGTCGCCCCTGGTGGAGGGGGATGATGATGATGACGATCGCCCGACGCGCCAGCCTTGCCGCGCTGCTGCTGGCCGGCGCGTGCGGCGGCGGCGCTCCGCCCGCCGGCGAGGGCGCGGCCGCCGATTCCAGCGAGGCGGCGCCCCTGACGTCCTCCTCCGCGGCCGCGGACTCGGTGGTGCTGGGGCAGGCCGCTCCCCCGGTCCCGTCTGAACCCGCGGCGCAGGACACGATGCTGACGCGGTGGACCATGCTGGAGATGCCCAGTGAGCCGTGGGAGCAGAGCGCCGCGACGCCCGAGGCGCTGCTGCGGCAGGTCCGCGACGTGGTCGCCGCGCAGCTGGAGGAGCCGGACGCCCGCGTGCTCCCCACCCGCATGCTCTCCCAGGCCGCGGATACCGCCGTCGCGCTGCTGACGCATCCGAACCTGGCCGACGACTCCGTCCAGGACATCGAGTTCCGCATCCACATGCGCCGCGAGGGCTCCACCTGGCGCGTCACCGCTGTCGACCGCCGCGAGCGCTGCCGCCGCGGCGTCGCCGAGGGCGGGCTGTGCTCGTGACCCGGGTGCCGCGAGGAGTGTGCACGCGGCCGACGCGTGCGGAGCGCGCGATAATACCCAGCGTTCGCTGGGCTGGCGGGCGATCACTCCGTGTACGCTGAATGGCGGTGCCGATGCTGAGCCCAATGCAGGTGGCCCTGGCCGTGGTGTCGCTGGACTCGAGCATCCCGGGCTTCTTCTCGCCAGAGATTCAGGACGTCGTACTTGGCTGCTGCCGGGGCGTGGCTACCTACATCGTGGAGGCGTACTGAGGTGGCGGACCAGACCAGCAACGGAAACGGTGCCGGCGCTTCGGGCGAGCCCATCCGGCGAATCGTGATCTCCCGCCCTGAGTCGCCGTTCGAGACGGTGATCATCCCGCTCGAGGGCGAGTTGAGGAAAGCCCTGACCGTCGACATCGAGCCGCTCAAGCCGCCGCGGCTGCCGCGGCCCGCGAACCTGCGGTGGTGGGAGCGCCCGGCGTGGGCGTGGCGGGGGTTGTAAATCCGCTCCACACATCGCAGTTTTACCCACAGAGCCGTCGGCCGCAGCACGCGCCCGGCGGCTCGCGTGTCACCGTCCGTGATCCGTCCCCATCATCCGAGCTTCACTGGCGTTCGCATGAGCACCACCGACGCGACCCACGTCACCGCCAGCTACCACCCCGCCGAGGTCGAGCGCAAGTGGCAGCAGCGGTGGGAAGAGCAGGGCACCAACCGCTGGACCGCGCAGGAGCTGCGGGCCGCCGAGAAGCCCTTCTACAACCTGATGATGTTCCCGTACCCGTCGGCCGAGGGGCTGCACGTGGGGAACATCTACGCCTTTACCGGCGCGGACATCTACGGCCGCTTCAAGCGGCTGCAGGGGCACGACGTCTTTCAGCCCATCGGCTTCGACGCGTTCGGGATCCACTCCGAGAACTTCGCGCTCAAGCAGGGCATCAACCCCATGCAGCTCATCCCCCGCAACGTGGAGCGCTTTACCACGCAGCTGCGCCGCGGGGGGTTGATGTACGACTGGTCGCACACCGTCGACACCACCCGTCCCGAGTACTACAGGTGGACGCAGTGGATCTTCCTGCAGCTGTACAAGGCCGGGCTGGCGGAGAAGAAGGAGGCGCCGGTCAACTGGTGCCCCGGCTGCAACACCGTGCTGGCCAACGAGCAGGTGATCGGCGGGCTGTGCGAGCGGTGCGACACGCCCGTGGAGATGCGCTTCCTGTCGCAGTGGTTCTTCAAGATCACCCGGTACGCCGGGCGGCTGCTGGAGAACCTGAAGACGCTGGACTGGTCCGAGACCACCCGCAAGGCGCAGGAGAACTGGATCGGGCGCAGCGAGGGCGCCGAGCTGCAGTTTCCCATCGCGCGCCGCAAGGTGGCCGACGACCGGCACGAGCCGGCGCAGCTGCACGGTGAAAAGCCGGTGATCCGCGTCTTCACCACCCGCCCCGACACGGTCTTCGGCGCCACCTACATGGTGCTAGCCCCCGAGCACCCGCTGGTGGAGCAGGTGACCACGGACGATCGACGCGCCGCCGTGGACGAGTACCGCCGCCAGGCGTCCGCGCAGGACCTGGTGACGCGCAAGAGGACGGACAAGAGCAAGACCGGCGTGTGGACGGGCGGCTACGCCGTCAATCCGGCAACGCAGCAGGAGATCCCCGTCTGGATCGCCGACTACGTGCTGATGGAGTACGGCACCGGTGCCATCATGGCCGTCCCCGGGCACGACGAGCGCGACTTCGAGTTCGCGCAACAGTTCGGGCTGCCCATCGTCCGCGTGGTGGCGGCCGAGGGGGAGGATGCCGATACGCCGCTCGCCGAGGCGTACACCGGCCCCGGGCGGCTGGTGAACTCCGGCCGCTTCGACGAGATGGAGGTCGCCGAGTCCAGGGCCGCCGTCACCGCGTGGCTGGCGGAGATGGGGCTGGGCGAGCAGCGCATCAACTACCGCCTGCACGACTGGACCATCAGCCGGCAGCGATACTGGGGACCGCCCATCC
>JAHWJJ010000005.1 GCA_019348475.1 Gemmatimonadota bacterium
CATCACCTCCAACGCCCACGCCAACACCGGGGACGGGGTGGCGATCGCGTACCGGCGCGGCATCGCGCTGGAAGACATGGAGTTCTACCAGTTCCACCCCACGGGCATCTACCGCCTGGGGATCCTGATCACCGAGGGCGCGCGCGGCGAGGGCGGCATCCTGCGCAACGACCTGGGCGAGCGCTTCATGGAGCGCTACGCGCCGACGATGAAGGACCTGGCGTCGCGCGACGTGGTTTCCCGCGCCATCAGCAAGGAGATCCGGGAGGGGCGGGGGATCAACGGCAAGAAGATGGTCTACCTGGACGCCACGCACCTGGGGTCGGAGGTGATCGAGGGGAAGCTTCCCGACATCGCCGACTTCTGCCGGACGTACCTGGGGATCGACCCGGTGAAGGAGCCCATGCCGATCCAGCCCACGGCGCACTACGCCATGGGCGGCATTCCCACCGACGTCAACTGCCGCGTGCTGCGCGACGGGACCGAGGTGCTCCCCGGCTTCTACGCGGCGGGCGAGGTGGCGTGCGTTTCGGTGCACGGCGCCAACCGGCTGGGCACCAACTCGCTGCTGGACCTGGTGGTCTTCGGGCGCCGCGGGGGGCTGGCGATGGCGGATTTCTGCCAGACGGCGGAGCTGCCGCCCCTGCCCGCCAACCCCACGGAGTTCGCGGAGGAGCAGTTCTCGCGTCTGCTCAGCGTGCAGAAGGGCGAGCCGGCCGCGAAGCTGCGCGAAGAGATGCAGGACGTGATGCAGGACGACGTGGGCATCTACCGCACCGGCGACGGGATGGCGGCGGCGCTGGAGCGGGTGCGCGGGCTGAAGGAGCGCTACCGCGGTGTGGCCGTGGGCGACCGGGGGACGCGCTTCAACACCGACCTGCTGGAGGCGTGGGAGCTGGGGAACCTGCTGGACCTGGCCGAGGTGACCACGGCGGCCGCGCTGAACCGCAAGGAGAGCCGCGGCGCCCACATGCGCGAGGACTACGAGAAGCGCAACGACGAGGAGTGGATGAAGCACACGCTCACCACGCGCACGGCGGACGGCGGCATCGACATCACCTACAAGCCGGTGACGGTGACCCGGTTCGAGCCCAAGGAGAGGGTGTACTGATGGCCGCCCCCACTCCCCGGCCGCGCCGCGACACCATGGGCGCCGCGGCCACCCGCGCGGCGAACACGTTCAACCAGCGCATCACGCTGCGCATCCTGCGCTATGACGCGGAGACGGGCGGCAAGCCGGAGTACCGCGAGTACACGGTGGACGCGGACCCCACGGACCGCGTGCTGGATGCGCTGAACACGGTCAAGTGGTACCAGGACGGCACGCTCACCTACCGCCGCAGCTGCGCGCACGGCATCTGCGGATCGGATGCCATGCGCATCAACGGGGTGAATCGGCTCGCCTGCAAGGTCCTGATCCGCGACGTGGGGAACCACGTGACCATCGAGCCGCTGATGGGGTTCCGGGTGCTCAAGGACCTGGTGGTGGACATGGAGCCGTTCTTTGCGCAGTACCGCTCCGTGCTCCCCTTCCTGGTGAGCGACGCAGCGGTGCCGCCGGACGGCCGCGAGCGCATCCAGTCCGTGGACGACCGCGAGCGCTTCGACGACACGACCAAGTGCATCCTGTGCGCGGCGTGCACCACCAGCTGCCCCAGCTTCTGGGCGGACGAGAACTTCGTGGGCCCCGCGGCCATCGTGAACGCGCACCGCTTCATCTTCGACTCGCGGGATGACGCGGCGGACGAGCGGCTGGAGATCCTGAACGACCGTGAAGGCGTGTGGCGCTGCCGCACCATCTTCAACTGCACCGAGGCCTGCCCCCGCGAGATCCGCATCACCAAAGCCATCGGCGAGGTGAAGAAGGCGATCCTCAAAGGCAGCGCCCGCGCCGAGCCCATCCGCCACGTGACGGGCGCGCACGCCCACGGCTAAGCGCGTGGGTTGCATCGGGGCACGAGACCGGCCCTGCGGCGATGATGCCGCGGGGCCTTTATCGCCACAATAGGGAGGGCTGAACATGCTCGACAAAGCCGCTTTTCTCGCCGAATATCGCATCAGCGACGAGCAGTTTGCCGAATCCAAGCTGGATTGGGGCGAACTGGTGGCGATCCACGATGAGTTCCTCGCAAACCGGTCGGAGTATCTGGCCGTCGCTAACTTCATCAGTGAGCGCTTGCAGACGTTGCCGGGCGTCCACTCGATCAAGCTGCGCGTCAAGGACCCGGCCCACCTGATAGAAAAGATCGTTCGGAAACGGATTGCTGATCCAACTCGCGACATCGGCAGAGACAACTACACGACAGCCTTGACGGATTTGATCGGCCTTCGCGCCCTCCATCTGTTCAAGGACGGGTGGCTGCCCATCCATGATGCGATTTCGGGCACATGGGATTTGCACGAGCCTCCAGTGGCGAACATCCGAAGAGGTGATCCGGAGGAACTGGTGGAACAGTTTCGATCTGCCGGGTGCGAAATCAACGAGCACGAGTTTGGCTACCGCTCCATCCACTACCTTGTTCGTTCCAGGCCGTCGAAGCATGAGTACATCGCCGAAATTCAGGTCCGCACGATCTTTGAGGAAGGGTGGAGTGAAATTGATCATCAGATCCGATACCCATATGAGATGGACAACTCCATTCTTGCGCAATTCTTGGTGGTGTTCAATCGTCTAGCAGGTTCTGCGGATGAAATGGGTTCGTTCGTCCAGCGACTGAAACGTGATTTGCACGAACGGGAAGCGGCAGCGGCCTCTGCACTTTCAGAAAAGAACGCGCTGATCAACACGCTTCAGGAGCAGATTGAGCAATTGAAGGTGACCAGGCCGGAGAAAGAGAAGTTGAAGCGTAGCGTTAAGGATATCGAACGCTCAATCAGTAGTCCGACCACGCTTTCGCTTCTAGAATCTGCAATGGGGAAGTTCGCAGAGTGGTCCGACGGGGTCCAACTCGGGTCCATCGCGGCTTCGCGCTTACCACCCGAAGCTCGGCTTATGCGTGCGGATCTGCCCCTGACCGCTTCGGGCGTTGCCGCGGCGCAAGCTGCTGCCGGTGTTGCACGGCTGACCATGCCGCAAGAGCGCCTCGCGCCGAAGCCCGAAAAAGTTCCAGATGAGAAGCGTTCTGGTCAAAGCCCATCTGAATCGTCTGGGGACGGCAACGGCGAATGACATCCACGTTGCTTGACGTTTGTCAGGGGCCTGCGGGGTCCTGGCTGAACCGCATGCGGGAGCACGGCGGCGGCGAGCGTGCGGAGGAGCGGCTGGACATCCTGAACGACCGCGAAGGTGTGTGGCGCTGCCGCACCATCTTCAACTGCACCGAGGCCTGTCGCCGCGAGATCCGCATCACCAAGGCCATCGGCGAGGTGAAGAAGGCCATCCTCAAAGGCAGCGCCCGCGAAACGTCCGTCCGGCACTCGGCCGCCGCGCACGCGCACGGCGGCTGACCGGCGGATTTCGCATCACGGCACGAGACCGGCCCCGCGGCGACGATGCCGCGGGGCCGCCGTACATCCGCACCTCACCGTGCAGCCGAGAATTGTCTCGGCTCGAGGTCGGTAGAGCGCGCAAGGTGAGCGCGGCCTGTGAATCCCGGCGTCAGTGGTCCAGCGGACTGCGTACGCCGCGGCCGCCGCGGTTCAGCACGTGGGTGTAGATCATCGTGGTGCGCACGTCCGCGTGGCCGAGCAGTTCCTGCACGGTGCGGATGTCATACCCGTCTTCGAGCAGGTGCGTGGCGAACGAGTGGCGGAGCGTGTGGCACCCGGCGGGCTTCACGATAACCGCCCGGCGGACGGCGCTCCCCACCGCCTTCTGGATGGATGACTCGGAGAGGTGGTGGCGGCCCCGGCGGCCCGAGCGGGGATTTGTGGACAGGCGGCCCGAGGGAAAGACGTACTGCCATGCCCACTCCCGCTCAGCCCCGGACTTCTTCCGGTCGAGCGCATGCGGAAGCGCGACGGCTCCGAACCCCGCAGCCAGGTCGCGTCGGTGCAGCGCGCGGCCCTTCTCCAGGTGCGCCATCAGCGGCTCGCGCAGCCGTTCAGGGAAGCATCGTGGTGCGGTCCTTGTCACCCTTACCCTGCCGCACCACCACGGCGCGCCGGTCGAAGTCGATGTGTTTTACTCGCAGCCGCAGCGCCTCCAGCAGTCTGAGGCCGCCGCCGTAGAGCAGGCCGGCCACCAGCGCGTGGACTCCGGTTAGTTGCGCCATCACCATCCGCACTTCGTCGCGAGTGAGGACCGTCGGCACGCGTCGCGACCACCGGGCGCGGACCGCCTCCTCGATGCGCGGAAGCTCGATCTCCAGCACGTCGCGGTACAGAAACAGGCGTCCGGAGAGCGCCTGGTTCTGCGTGGACGCGGCCACGTTCCGCTCAACGGCGAGCCACGTGAGGAACGCCTGGATCTCACGCGCACCCATGTCGCGAGGGTGCCGCTTGCCGTGATGCACTATGGCCACGTGGGAGCCGCACATTGGTTCCCGGTAACACGCGGAACAAGAGCGCTATCCCGCCACCGTGCGTACATATCCGCTCAACATCCCGCGGCAGATGACGCATCGGGTTACGTGCGCGCGATTTAGTGCCGCTTGACGATTGCGTGGCCGAGTATTATCTGGATCTGAGCGGATTCGGCCTAAACCCTCCGGCCGTGGTGTTGGCCGGACTTCCGTCCACTGAACAACCAGTTAGGCCGCTGGATAAGCATCGCAGGGGCACATGGTGGGCATCTTCACAGAGCAGTCCGAACTCCTGTCTCAGCAAGCCAACGTGCGAGAAACCGACGGCAACCCCACAGCGAACTCTCTTCCAGAAGGCATCTCGGAGAGTGCTTTGAAGGAAGGCATTGCCCGCTCGGGCTATCCGGTCCAAGGACTGGTGGCAGCCGAGCTCCTCAAACACTGTCATGTTTCTGAGGAATGGGGATTTCGTGACCAGCAGACGGGAGATCATCGATCTCTCGATGTCCGTGCGTCATTCTTCACG
The DNA here is from genome assembly GCA_019348475.1 of Gemmatimonadota bacterium. GTDB lineage: Bacteria > Gemmatimonadota > Gemmatimonadetes > Longimicrobiales > Longimicrobiaceae > Longimicrobium. The sequence goes on from JAHWJJ010000005.1 coordinate 4,990, forward strand.
CAGCCGCCGGAGGGCCGACAGATCCAGCAGCTCCTGTACCTCCTAATTGAATGTAAGCGCTCGACGAAGCCGTTTATCTTTTTCAAGACAGTGACTGATCGCCAACTGCCGGGCATCCAGATCAGCGGGATCGGCGGGCGTCTTGAGCTCAAGGATGAACGTGGGCGGACGCGAATTGAGACCCCCGTTGCTGAGATGCTTGGTCTTGAGGACCTCGAGTGGTTTTCCACAGCGACTCCCGTAGTAACGTCGTTCGCGGTGGCTCATCCGAAGGGAAAGAGTCCAGTGGAGTTATCCGGTACTGAGGCGTACAACGGTGCAGTTCTTCCACTGTGCAAAGCGTTGGACTTTGCCCGGTCTCGCGCACCCGATGGAGACCGTAAAAGCTTTATCTATCCCACAGTTCATATACCGGTGCTTGTCTTAGACGCGCCCATGCTTTTGGTTGAGGACCCGTCGCATGCGGATGATCCGTTGCTCGTGCCAAGGCTCAGGATATTGAGGCATGAGGCCTCCGCCGAGAACAAGGCGTGGGCACGTGACAGGATATATCAGATCGAGGTGGTACACCTCGCCCACCTTGACCGATTTATCGAGGAAGTCACCTCGCTCAAAGATCGGCTATGGGCAGCCGTGTTGGAGAAGGAGCCGATCTTGCGGTCTGGTGGCGGGATCGTGCCAGACTTGGCTAACTGGTCCGCTTCTGATGTGCGCCCACTGTCGTAAAGCCGCAGCCGCCTTCCGTCCATCGCTGGGGAGCGGACACGTCAACCATAGCTGACTCAGGTCGCTGAAGGACGACACACGAACGTAGTAGCGGCCTAACAATCGGCTGCAGGGGATGCGGGGCCGTCCACGATTTCGCCGGTTGAAAGATTGTGCGCCGGCCCCGCACCCCTGACCCGTGGGGCGTTAGAATGCACACCAGAATACGCGCAACCGGATGACGGATTCTCCTGAGCCGACAGTACCGCCGACGGCAGTTTCAACTCAGGGACCCTCCACGGTTCCTGGCAGCCCGGTGTTTGACTACCGCGGCTTGACGCGCATGTCGCCTATCGCGTCGTGTGTTCTGTCAATACAGGATCTCCAGCGACTCTATCGAGAACTCGATGCCAAGGCACAGCAGGCGATGGAGAAGCACCTCGCGGCTCTGAAGCGGGCCCCGGATACAAGTGAGGAGGAGTGGGATGCTCTCTTGGCCGAGGGGCGCCGCGTAGGACACGTAACCGTCTCCGTCCTCGGTAGTCGTGGTGAGCAGATCATGGCAAGCTCGATCGAGGCTTTAGATCCCACGGGTCTCCCCGCCCAGATCCAACAAATTACGTTCGACAGCGCGGCAGGACCGAAGCAGGCGTACAATATCTTCATGATGAACCGGTTCGTTGTGGAACTCGACTTCACCGAACCGCCCGGGTTCAACAGTTACAACCCGTGGGATCAGCCAACACCGAATGCGAGCCGAGTTGAGGTGATTGGAGCCGATGATACATGGGTGCTTGGAGTGTACGAGTCTATTCTTGGGTTCTTCACGCACCGTCAGAAAAAGCGAACATGGCTACACTCGTCAGAGGCGTTTAACCTGCTGAACTGGTTCGTAGGCTTCCCAGTCGCCCTCTGGACGATTTTCCGGGTTGATAGCGCCGCCGACTTTCTCCAAGGTGCACATCCGGCCTTAAAAGGTGCGTTTTACGTATACCTGTTCTTGGTGGTACTACTGTTGTTTCGTGCTGTCATTTGGGCGGCCCGATGGCTCTTTCCGATGGTGGAGTTGGAAGAAGCGCGGAGTACCCGAGCGCGAGCCGTGTTTTGGGTTGTCGTCGGCGGCTTGATTACCGGCCTTCTGTACGATGTACTGAAAACAGTCCTGACCTGACTGGCATCTCGACCTCGCTGCGGCGCTCGCGCGTTCTAACAATCGGCTGCAGGGGATGCAGGGCCTTGCATGCTTGCGGGCGAGGCGAAGTCTTGCGCGCCGGCCCCGCACCCCTGACCCTTGTGTCGTTAGGCGCCTCCGGACCAAGCTCTGGCGCGGCGCGCACACCACGTCTCATCTATTCACCAGAACCCCGAGCCACAGTGTCCGATGAAGATAGGAAGTACTACCTGCCTCCAGAGTTCGGAACAGAGGTGTACCGGACGGAGAAGGACCTCGTGGCAATCCGCCAAGAGGACCTGCTCGGCAACGACGACGCAGTCGTGCTTATCTCGCCAGAGCGCGTCGACCGCCTGATCCTGATGCTCCGCGCAGTGAAGGACGAGATCCTGACGGATCGTGCGGATGCCGCTGAGGCACGCTCTACCGAACATCCCCCCGTCTCGAATGGGTAACTTGTTCGAGGCGCGAACGAAGCGCCGCGCGACGGTCGCGCTGGCTGGCGCCTAACAATCGGCTGCAGGGGATGCGGGTCCGTCCATGCTTGTTGGTGAGGGCGGGGTGAGTTTGGTCCGGCGGCCCCGGCGCCGGTAGGGTAGACCGGTCGCCGACCCCTACCCCCCTGCGCATGACCGCCGCCAGTACGACCGGGGGCCCGGCCCTTCGGCGCCCGCCACGAGGTCGCGCCGGAAGCGGTCCCACTCGGAGACCCGGAGCCCGTTCTCCCGCGGGGGCAGGGGGGGACAGCGGCACCGCGACCACGGCGAGGACCGCGACCCGAGGGCGAGCCAACGTTGAAACTTGCGTCCCGGGCGTCCGTAGGTGGCGAGCGCTCCTTCGCGCTCCACCTTCCCCCGGCCCCGACCCGCGCGATGCCCATGCAGCCCCGATTTCGCCCCACTGTCCTCGCCCTCGCGCTGACCACCCTCGCGGCCGCGGACGCCGCCGCGCAGACCGGCCGGACGCTCGCGCAGCGCCTCGACTCCCTCGCCGGCGCCGGCGTGCTCGAGAATCGCGCCGTCGGCACCGTCGCCGCCGTCGTGAAGGGGACCGACACCCTGCTCTTCAACGGCTACGGCAGGGCGAACGTCGAATGGGACGTGCCGATGCCGGCCGACGCGATGTTCGAGATCGGCTCCGTCACCAAGCAGTTCACCGCCGCGGCGATCCTGCAGCTGCGCGACGAGGGGAAGCTGAGCCTGGACGACGAGATCACGAAGTGGCTCCCCGACTTCGACACGCGCGGCAACAAGGTCACCGTGCGGCAGCTGCTAGACCACACCTCGGGGATGGTGGGGCTCACCGAGATGCCGGAGTTCGACCTGCTCGTCTGGAACCAACGCTTCCCGCGCGACTCGGCCTACGCGCTCATCAAGCGCTACCCCTTCCAGTTCCCCACGGGGACGGCGCAGATGTACAACAACTCCGCCTTCTGGCTCGCGGGGCTGATCGTCGAGAAGGCGAGCGGGATGACGTACGAGGACTACGTCGAGCAGCGGATCTTCGCGCCGCTCGGGATGACGCGCAGCATGTACTGCGACAGCGGCGAGCACGTGCCGCGGCGCGCGAACGGCTACCGCGTGCGGGACGGGGTGATCCGCCGCGCGCCGACCAACGTGCACACGTGGCCCTTCGCCGCGGGGTCGATCTGCTCGACGGCGGGCGACCTCGTGACGTGGGTCACGGCGCTGCACGGGGGCAAGGTGCTCTCGCCCAGGTCGTACCGGGAGATGACCACGCCGTCGACGCTGGCCGACGGGACCCCGCTGCGGTACGGGCTCGGCATCGGCGTCGGCAAGGACTCGCGCGGGCTCACCTACATCGGCCACGGCGGCTCGATCAGCGGGTTCACCGCGGAGGCGGGGTGGTACCCCGACGCGCAGCTGGCGGTGGTGGTCCTGGTGAACAGCAACGGCAACGTCGACCCGGGGGACGTCGGCGGTGAACTGGCCGCGGAGCTGCTGCCGTGGCAGCGCCCGACCGTCGCGCCGTTCACCGGCGACGCGGCGCCGCTGGTCGGCACGTACAGGGGACCCGGACGCGGTCGCGACATCGTGGTCCAGGTGACGCAGGCGCCGCAGGGCATCGCCGTCTCGATCAACGGCGGCTCGCCCCGCCCCGCCCCGTGGGTCGAGGGGATGACGTTCCGCGTGGGCAGCACCTTCCTGACCTTCCGCGGCGGCGACCTGCACCTCTCGGGCGGCTCGGCGTACTCGGTGCTGAAGAGGCAGTAGAAGGGCACTGCCTGATGCGAAGGCGCTGTCTTAAGGACGTCCCAGAGCCGGGGGGCTAGTCTTACTTCTTCGGGCCAACCGGGAAAAGTGGTAGCCTCCCGTGACCTGACGAATCGTTGCAGCTGACGAACGCGCGCAGCGCCCGGACCACATCCAGAGCTCCAGCTCCGCGCGTTCGCAGCTGAACTCTGGCGTTACCCCGCTGGGCAACCATCGCGGTAGCCGCAGGCTTGCCCGCGGCTGCCGCGACCCTTCACGCAATCGGTCCCCCACCCCCGCTCGCGTCCCGTACCAGCTTGCCTGTCAACAGGTGTCGTACCACGTACCGGAGAGGCTGTGGACTTCAAGGCAGCGACCGATGTTCTCACCTCTTGGGGGGGCCGTTAATGCTTTTTGCCGCGACAGGCTTGCGCGCCGGCCCCGCACCGCTGACCCTGTGTCGTTCGGCGCGGGGATCGGCGACCTGCGGCCGCCCCGGGATATACTCGCGTTCAGCGACCTGCGTGCGACAAACGGGCACACCCTGTCTCGAGAGCTTGATGACCGCACCCGAAGATGCACTCGTGGCGCTGCCTGATCCGGCGGACCGGACGCATCCTCCCATGCCGCTCGTTTCCATCGTCATCCCGTGCTACGTCACAACGCCGAAGCACGCGGAACTGCTCGACGAGACGCTGCACACGGTCGGTGCACAGACGTGCCGCGACTTCGAGATCGTCGTCGTGGACGACGGATCGCCCCTCGACGTCGGCGCCATCACCGCCCGGCACGCCGGCACGGTCACGCTGCGGCAGGCCAACGGCGGATCGGCCGTCGCTCGCAACACCGGCATCCGTGCGAGCCGCGGCCGGTACTTCGTCTTTCTCGATGCCGACGACCACCTGCTGCCACACGCCGTGGAGGCGGGGCTCCGTGCCTTCGCCGAGCATCCCGAGTGCGGATTCGTCATCGGACGGCGTGAGGAGATGACGTACGAGGGAACTCCCGTCCCGTGGAGCGTGGCCAGCCTGCCGCGCGAAACCTGGCTGTACAACACCCTGCTCGGCTTCGACTGGTACATCATCCCGCCGTCATCGGCGATGTTCCGGCGTGAGGCCGTGGAGGCGGTGGGCGGCTTCCGCGATCCCTGGGGCGCGGACGACCTCGACTTCTACCTGCGGGTGGCGCGCGAGTACCCAGCCTGGTGTTACGAGGAGCCCGCAGTGACGCGCTACCGCCGCTACAGCGCCAGCTCGTCGCGCGACGGGGAGCGCATGCTGCGTAGCATTCGTGCCGTCTACGACCGTCAGTGGCCGCTGGTGCAGGGGGACCCGGCGGCGGAAGCGGCCTTCCAGCGCGGGCTGGCGCTGCTGACGAAGATCTTCGTCGACTGCCTGGCGGAGAACTTCAGCGACAGCGTGCGAGCGAGGAATTGGCGCCGGGTACTGCGGACCGGATTCTTGTTCGCGGGTGAAAAGGGTCGTGCTGCCCTGGGGCTACGCTCGTGATGCGCCGATCGATACTCCCTTTTCCGTTTAGTTCCATGGCGAACCCTCGCACGTACACCCGGTTCAGATCGGCAGGCCTGTTCCCCATGGATGCCGGGCAACGTGCAGCAGCGTTCGAGTTGCTGGGTATCGGTCTGAGTGAGCGCGGCTTGCGCTCTCTGCCCTCCGCGCCTGAGCTTGGAGGCGTTAGGCTCAACTACACACGCCAACAGGAGCTGACGAGTACATGCCCGATACACCGGTGGCGGTTTCCCGCGCGCGCGGCGAGTGGGTTTCTGATGCTCTGTCCCGAGTACGAGTGCGGCACTTCGACCCCTTGATCGTTGACGAGCCCGCCGCGGAGGGTGGGGGCGATACCGGCCCCCGACCGACTGAGTATCTCATGGTCGCCTATGCGGGTTGCACTGCCGTCATTGCCGAGCGGGTCGCGCGGGAGATGGCGTTCTCGTACGATGCACTTCAGACCGACCTCCGCGGCGCGCTGGACCCGCGGGGCATCGAGGGCCAACCTGAACACGACCCGCACATCCACACGGTGACGGGATGGGTGCGGGTCACGACCAGGGAGCCTGATGAGCGGTTGCAACGCTTGGCTGGGGAGGTGGAGCGCCGCTGTCCGCTCTACCAGATGCTGGTTCGCTCCGGCACGCGGGTGGAGGTGAATTGGCGGCGGGTGGAGGCGGAGCCTACCGGATCCCCGCCCACGACGGATTGATGACGAGTACAACCATGCGGTTTCTGGCGTTGCTACTCGTCTCCTCCGCTGTGAACTCGCAATTCGATTCCATATCCCGATACACGTTGTGAAGGCCGGCGCGATTCTGATGGAGCGCAGCGTACGCCGCTGTGCTCCAGGAAAGTGCGGTTTCAGGTCGGGCCGCAAAACTCGGGACACGCCATGCCTAACGAGAGCGCTGCAGGCGACAGTTGGCCGGGCATCCTTTGGCCGCAGAGCCGAGCGGTGGGGGCGGCACCTGCTCGCGCTGCTGCCCCTTGGGCTGCAGGGAATGCGGGGCCGGCCATGCTTTCGGCTGGACGACAGTCTTGCGCGCCGGCCCCGCACCCCTGGCCCTTGTGTCGTTCGGCGGCTCACACACTCAACTATAGGCACCATGCTCTTGACCCCCGCAGCCAAGTTCCGCGCAGCGGTCGTAGTGATGCTCACGCTGATTGGCGGGGGCGGGCACCAAGTGGCAGCGCAGAATCTCTCCGTACCGGTGACGGCCGGCGCTTTCACGCTGGTTGATAGCTCGCGTTAGGACAGGCCCGAGTTGGGTGTCCTGTACACGTATTCGAACGCCGACCGCGTGCGGGCGAATGCCTACGTGTACCCTGTGCCACCCGAAAGACTTGGGCTGGATGCAGATACTCGTGTAGCCCAAGAGGCGACGGGCTTCATGGAGGGTCTTGCTGCCGGGGTGCAGCAGGGACGATACCGTGAGGTGCGAGTAATTGTAATGAGCCCCGCAAGTTCGAGACAGCGGAGGGGCCAGTTCCTGGGCACCTTGTTGCGGCTGTCCTAGCGACGGATCGGGGACCGCACGTCACGTTCATGCATTTGGTGCTTGTTGGGGATCACCATGTGAAGACGCGCCTAACACTGCCCGCGGAGGAGTGGCGGACCAGTCTCCCCCGAACTTCGGGCTTGATCTGTTCCGAGAGATCCCGGTGCGTGCGACATCAAATCCTTGACTGGCGAGAGGTCAGGTCGGCCGTGCGGCACCCAAGGTTGTATCAGTGAGCATCTCCGCCGCCGAACTCGGCGCGCAGGCGACGTGCGGCTAGGAATTGTTCCAGAGTAGATCACCAGCGGCCGCACGCGCCTGAGCTGAAACGTTCGGGCCCGCTCCGGCAGGGTTTCCTCGGTCCGCTTACTTGCACCCCCCAGTCCTCTCCTCCTATAATGTAGGCGTGAATTGAATGCGGCCGAGACGGGGTGGTTCGGAGTCTCCCCTCCAGGCAGGGGGCACATTCAAGGCAGCCGTATCGCCAGGCGAGCACTCCTGTTCTCCGCATGCTCTGCCCTGTCGTGAAAGACTGAGTCACGCCACAGCCGCACGAGCGGTTCCTGTTTCACGCGGTCTTTGCGGCTGGCGTTCGCGCAGGCTCTACGAGTGGAGCCTGCATGGTTTCCTCGGAATCGGAGAAGATCATGAGCAAGCTGCTGCGTACCACCCGGTTCATCTTCGCCCTCGCCGTCACTCTCGGACTCGGCTTCGGTGCCACAACGGCTTTCGCGGGCACCGCAGCCTCAGACTGCTCCGTCGCACCTTCCATCGGCGCCTGCACCTCCAAGGAGGACTGCCAAACCAAGTGCGAGGCGGCAGGCGGGTCGCAAGGCGACTGCTGGGACGGCTGCTGTCTCTGCGCCTTCTGAACCCGTTGCTCATTCTGCACGCTAGAGTACCTGGTCGGCCCCGCTCGCCTGACGATTGCGTTGCAGGCGACAAACGGCCGGCCAGGTTTTCAGCTGCGTCCGCCAATCCCTCCTCGGCCGTTGTCGTTGCGTGACTCAGGCGCAGCCGCCTGACGAGAGCGCTGCCGGCGACAGTTGGCCCGCATCCTTTTCGGTGCGGAGCTGAGCAGCGGGGGCAAGCTCCTCGCGCGTTGCGAACACTTGCGCTCTCTGCCAGCTGTGCGTGAGCTTGAGGGCGTTGGAGCGCTTCCCTCCCAGTCGAGTTCCATGGCGAATTCTCGCACTTACACCCGGTTCAGATCGGCAGGCCTGTTCCCCGCCGTCCTCACCGTGGCGCTTCTTGGCTGCGGTGCCCAAACGCCAGCGCCTGCGGGGGGAGCATCCGTCGCTGACACATCTGCATTGGCCGGGTCCGCACGGACGTTCCTCTCGACGCTGAACGCTACGCAGCGTGCCGCCGCCTCGTTTCCCTTCGACCATCCGGAGCGCACCCGGTGGGCGTACGTGCCGCAGAGGCGCACTGGCATCCCATTGCAGGCGATGGATGCCGCGCAGCGTGCAGCAGCGTTCGAGTTGCTGGGCACCGGTCTGAGTGAGCGCGGCACCGGGCTCGTGCGTGGCATCATCGAACTCGAAGGCACTCTCCGCGAGCTGGAAGGAGGGGCGGCCAGTCCCAGGGGGCTCCAGCGCGATCCGGAGCTCTACTACCTGGCACTCTTCACCGGGCCGGGTGGTACGCACCCCTGGGGCTGGCGCTTCGAGGGCCATCACCTCTCGGTGAATGTCACGGATCTCGGGCCACACGGGCAGATCGTCGCACCGCTCTTCATGGGTGCCAACCCGGCGCGCGTCCCCAGCGGCCCCCGCGAAGGGACTCGGCTGCTCGCCGCGGAAGAGGACCTCGCCTTCGAGCTGCTACACATGCTCGATCCTGCCCAACGCGCCCGCGCCACCATCGCCGCGCAGACGTTCGGGGACATTCTTACCCGCAGCGCTACCGTGGTGGGACCGATGGAATTCGCCGGCCTGCCCGCGGCCGAGATGACGATTGCCCAGCAACGGCAGCTGCGCCGGCTGCTGGAATTGTACGCCGGACGGATGGCAGATTCCTCGGCATCCAGGCAGTTGCAGCGTATCGAACAGGCCGGGTTTGAGCGCCTGCACTTCGCCTGGGCCGGTGCGCACCAGCCCCGCGAGCCGCACTACTACCGCATCCACGGACCGACCGTGCTGGTGGAGTACGACAACACACAGAGCAGCGCGAACCACGTCCACACCGTCTGGCGCGATCTAGAAAACGATTTCGGAGGTGACCTACTGAGGAGGCACTACTCACGGCAGCCTCACCGTTACTGAACCGGGATTCGCACCACAGCGCCCAACAATCGGCTGCAGGGGATGCGGCGCCGGGCCATGCTTTCGCCGCCGACAGGCTTGCGCGCCGGCCCCGCACCCCTGACCCTTGTGTCGTTAGGCACCTCAATTTTGTGAGTTCATGATGCTTCTCAAGAGTCTCATCTGTTGGGCAGGTGCACCTGCTTACGCTTGCCGGGTGTGGTGGCGGTGTCGATCAAGAAGATATCGACGCCTGCGTTCGACGTGGTGTCGAGTACTTTAAGGAGATTGGATCGTACCCGACGCTCCAGTCGTCCCCGAATACGGGGCGGCCGGCCGAGGACGTGGCTATCGAGCGCTGCAACAGAACGACGACTGCGTTCTGAGACTGCTGGATCCAGCACAGAAACGACGCCCGGTCTCCGCTGCAGGGGATGCGGGGCCGTGCATGCTTTCAGCTGGACAACAGGCTTGTGCGCCGGCCCCGCACCCCAGACCCTTGTGTCGTTCGGCGGCACGCCCACCCGTCGCTTGGAGGAAGTGATGCTTGCTTGGGCGCATCAGTGGTTGATCCGGGAGTGGCACTGGCCGCCGGCGGCGCTATTCACAGCCATTTTGCTCTTCCTCCTGTTACCGGTGGTAGCGGCGACTGAAGGGCTCGTCGTTACATTGGTGTTCCTCCAGCTTCCACTCTACCTCGTTCACCAGTTCGAGGAGCACCAGGGCGACCGCTTCCGCCGCTACTTCAACGATCGACTGATCGGCATCCCCGACGGCCTCGCACCGGAGGCCACGTTCTGGATCAACGCATTGGGTGTCTGGGGGGTGATCCTGGCAGCCCTGTATCTGGCCGTCTACGCGACCCCCGCCTGGGGGCTGATCGCTGTCTATCTGAGCGTGCTCAACGGAGTGCTCCATGTTGCCCACGGGCTGACTCGGCGGGGGTACAATCCCGGACTCTGGACCAGCCTGGCTCTCTTGCTCCCCCTCGGTGGGTGGAGTCTCGCCCAGGTTTCCCGCGAAATCGGCGCCCCCTGGCATGTCCATGTGCTGAGCGCGGGCTTCGTCGCAGCCGCACATCTCGGCGTAGTCGCGTACGTACGTCTACGGCTCGCCCAGGCATCTCGTGCGCAGCCGAACGCAGCTGCCTGACACCGGTTTGCAGGCGTGGAGTGGCGCGACGCGTTCGAGACGGAGGTGTATGTCTACTATGGGACGGACAATCGGCTGCAGGGGATGCGGGGCCGTCCATGCTTTCGCCGGCGAAAGCGCTTGCGCGCCGGCCCCGCACCCCTGACGGAGCACTGACAGCAGCAGACCATGCTCAGTGCCCGCCACCGTTCACCCGGGGGCCAATGATCCGAAGTCTCATCTACGACACGCTCATCCTCAGACTCACCTCCCGCTGGTACGCCGAGGTGCTCCAGCGTGTGCCGGAGGGCGCCGCGCTGCTGGACGTCGGCATAGGCACGGCCGGAGCCCTGCTGGCGAACGCCGCCCTGGTGAAGCGAAAGGGCCTGCGCGTCACCGGCATCGACATCGACGCCGACTATGTGGAGCACGCCCGGCGAAGACTCCGGGATTCCCCGCTGCGGGATCGTGTCGAGGTACGTCTCGAATCCGTCTACGATCACCACGGCGGGCCGTACGACGCCGTGTATTTCTCCGGAAGCTTCATGCTCCTGCCCCAGCCCGAGCGGGCGTTGCGGCATTGCGGCGAGCTGTTGATCCCGGACGGACGCGTCTTTTTCACACAGACCATCCAGATGCGACGCGCCCGCTGGGTGGAACTCATCAAGCCCATGCTGAAGCAGGCAACGAGCATCGATTTCGGCCGCGTGACCTACCAGGACGAGTTCAAGGCGCAGATCCGCGCCGCCGGCCTGGAGCTGGAGGAACTCACCACCCTGGCGCGCCACGGGAGCCGGGCTTCGTGCATTGCCGTGGCAAGGCCTGCCGACACGCGTCGAGAGCAGGAGCAGCCGCATCCCTAGCACTTGCGCTCCACGCCCTCCGCGCCTGAGCTTGGGGGCGTTCGGCGGCTCGCCGTGGCGGGCGGCCCGGCAGTCCTCTCCCCTCGCATCACCCGCTTCGCCGCATGAATCCAGCTTCCCCGGGTATGGAGAACGATCCCCAGCGGGAGAAGCTGGACAGCCGCGGATCAGCCCCGGAGCGCTCCGGAGAGCCCAGCGCGCGGGACCACCCCCAGGAGGTCCCGCTCAAGGCGTACGAGACGATTCTCGCGCAACAGGTCGCGCAGGCCGAGAAGGAGATGGAGCGGCCCGCGCGCGAACTGCTGATCTCCGGCTTCGCCGCCGGCATCGAGATCGGCTTCGGCCCCTTTCTGATGGCGCTGATCCTGACCAGCACGCGCGGGATCTATGCGGATCCCACCGTCGAACTGCTGCAAGCGGTCGCGTACTCCGTCGGGTTCATCATCGTAATCCTCGGCCGTTCGGAGCTGTTCACCGAGCACACCGCGCTGGCCATCCAGCCGGTGCTCGCCGGCCGGGCTCCCGTGGCGGGACTCCTTCGGCTCTGGGCCCTGGTCTACGTCTCCAACATCTCGGGCGCCGCGGCATTCGCGGCGTTTGCCGCGTGGATCGGCCCCGAGCTCGGCGAGGCGCAGAGCTGGGCCTTCGTGGAGATCGCCAGCAAGTACGTGGACCACCCGTGGTGGCTCTTGCTGATCGGCGGAATCCTGGCGGGATGGCTGATGGGTCTGCTTGCGTGGCTGGTCACGGCCGCGCGAGACACCATCGGCCAGATCGTCCTGATCGGGCTGGTCACCGTTGGAATCGCACTCGCGCACCTGCAGCACTCCATCGCCGGCACCGTGGAGGTTCTGGCGGGCGTACTCTCTGGCGATCAGGTCACATGGGCGGAGTTCGGCCAGTTCCTGCTCTGGTCCACGGTCGGGAACGCGGTCGGCGGAGTGGTTTTCGTCGCGCTCCTGAAGTACGGCCACGTACGCCGCGGTGGGGAGTAAGGTCGCCCGAATTCCGGCACACGATGATTCCCGATGGCACGCCGGACAGGAGGTCGGCTCAGGCCGCGAGCCGTCGCGCCACCTCCCGCGTGCGCTTTCGATAAGCGGTGAGGCACACCAGCTCGTGCGTCGGGGTCGCGCACCTCCCGCCAGCGGCTGTGCTTCTGCTTCATGATGGTGTAGGTGGGCTTCGCGGCGACCGCATGCGCTGGGTTGTGAACTCCAATCCTCTTGATGGTCCATGTTTTCGCCGCCGACAGGCTTGCGCCGGCCCCGCACCCCTATCAATAGCACGGTCCAGCAATGGACAACCGGGTATACGCATATGGGCATCTATTATATCGGCGGCCGGCCGTACCTGACCATGTACAGGGGGAGCAGCGGGTATATCATTGCGTGTTCGATTGCTGATAATTTGTATGTCGATCAGTTCTGGAATGACCATTGGACAGAAGATTACACGTCGTTCACGCTGGTTCAAAGAGAACGATCTGGTGATGTTAACGCAGCACCGTAAGAGGTCCACATTACGGTGTCCGGTAGCTTTCCCTGCCGATGGCGTGCGTCTCCGTGCACGGCGACAATCCCCCGGCATCAACTCGCTGCTGGACCTGTTGGTGTTCGGGCGGCGCGGGGGAGCGCCAGAGCGGAGTTCTGCCCGACCGCCGACCTGCCGTCCATGCCCGCGAACCCTACGGCGTTCGCGGAGGAGCGAGCCGGCTGCGAACGATCGCGAAGAAGTGAGCCCATCCGCCACGCGGCGACGTCCGGCGCGAGGTCGGCCACTGCAATCGAGGGCGCGTCCCCATGAGGCGGAGGTTCTGGACCGGCCCACCAGGGTCGTCCTCTTTGGGCCGGGAGGAGGATTCCTTTCTGCGTGTGGAGCGACTCCGGGAGTCACGTGGTCGGCGCGCCAACAAATGCGCTGCAGGGGACAGATCTCCCAACATCCTGCTGCCGCAGACCTGACTGCGGCGGGGGGCCCGCTGCTGCCCCGCTGCGGTCCTCTTGCCTTTATGCCCGCCGCGCCTGAGTTTGGGGGCGTTAGGCTGCTCTCGCCTGGTACTCCGGGGCTCATTCCACCGTATGCAAATGCTCAGGACTCTTCTCCTGCTCCTTCTCCTCTGCACTGGTTCTGTCATATCGCTCCATGCACAGGAGGCGGTCGCCTCGCAGGACACCGATCAGCTGCGGATCTCTGGTTCGTTCCACTGGTTCGGCCTGCTCGCTGCACGCGGACAGCAGGAAGGCGGCCAACCAGAGGGCTTGCTCTTCGGCTGTTCCGGGCAGCTCGATCTTCTACCGCGCAGAGATTTACACCCGGCACTGACTGCCAGCCGGCTGAATTACACTCTGCTTGGGACCAGCGGTAGCTTCTGGACTGTGGATGCGGGCCTGCTGAAGCGCCTTCCGATGGATCCGTACAACGTCCTGGCTTCGGGTCGGGTCTGGTTGGAGAACTACGTGGGAGGAGCTATCGGTCTCGCGGTCGGGTATCCGCACCCTGGGGACGTCCGACCGACAGCGGCAGTACGCGTCGTCTCCGACGTGCTCGTCCAGCTTCCGGCGGGGCTGAGGAGCCAGATCCAGATCTTCACGATCATAGGGCAACCGAACGCCCTTGCGTTGTCACTGGCGCTCGGGCCGCGAGTTTCGATCTCTGGATCGGCTACTCCAACTCCGTAGCCTGCATGTCCAGGCCCCTCACGAGAGCGCTGCAAGCGACGGTTACCAAGTAGTCATTGCCCTGCACGCGCGCTTTGTGCGATCATCTTGATGCCGTTCAGCATGTGTCCGGCAGCCGCAGCCGGACGGAATTCGTGTGGCGCTGCCGCACAAACTGCGGTTGCGTCGACGCCTGCCCCGCGAGTGGTCCACCACGCTTTGTGAGGCTCTGATGCAGAACAAGCTCGTCGCATTAGCGGCCCTGATCCTGATTCTGATACCGCTCCCTGGACCGGCGCAGACGAGCGCCGCCGGGCCGCAGGAGTTCCGGCTGCAGCGCCTGTTCACGATCGGCGGCGATGACGCGCCGGCGAACGCCGCGTTCATGGAGGTCGCGGGCGTGGCGGTTTCGCCGGCGGGGCACATCTACGTGCTGGATGGCGGCGACCGGTCCGTGCGCGTGTACGACGCCGCGGGGCGGTTCGTGCGGCGCTTCGGACGGCGGGGCGGGGGACCGGGCGAGTTCCAGGCGCCGGTCGCCATCTGGGTGGACAGCATCGTCGGCGTTTCGGACATGGCGCAGCACAGGATGAGCTACTTCACCCTGGAGGGGCGCCACCTGCGCACGCAGGGCACTCCCATGCTGGACGAGACGCCGGTGCTGCGGCTGAGGCCGCTGAGGCACGGCAGGGCCGTCGGATCCACCCCCGTCCGCATGGGCCTGACCACCGCCAGCCCCGACCCCGTGGGCACTCCCTTCGTCGCCGTGGTCGTGCTTTCCGCCGGTGCGGCCCCGGACACGCTGCTCAGCGTGCACTCGGGGGTCGCGTCATTCCATGTGCGCCGCCCGAAGGTCACGTTCGGCACCGTGCAGACGCACCTGGGGTGGGGCGGCGCCCACGCGGTGCTCGGGGACAGCATGGTCGCCACGGTGGACGGCTACACCGGCACCGTCCGCTGGTACCGCGCAACGCCGTCGGGGCTGGCGCTCGTCCGCACGCGCGAACTGCCGTCGCGCAGCCGGCCGGCCACGCCCGGCGACACGCGGCGGATCGAACGGCAGATCCGCGCCAGCGGCACCCCCCTGCCTCGCCGGCTGGAGATCCAGGCGCCCCCGCGCGTGTCCATCGCCTCGCAGGCGCTGTTTTCGGACGAAGGCTTTCTCTGGATCCGCAACACGGCGGAACCGGGCCAGGCACACGTGTGGACGGTGTTCGGGCCAGGCGGCGACATCGCGTACCGGCTCTCGCTCCCCGCGGGCTTCGACCTGCGCCACGTCCGCGGGGATCGGCTCTACGGCAGCGCAAAAACGGCGAACGACGCCGCGCTCGTTCGCGTATACCGGCTGCTGCGCTCCTGAAGTGGTACGCAGCCCCGCGATCCGCGCAGATGCACACCGGCCCCGCGGCTTCGATGCCGCGGGGCCGGTGTGTACTCGTGGCTCAGGCGTGACCGAGGTCGTGAGTCAGGTCACGGTTCCGAATATCTCCGGCATCGCTGAGGGTATCGGGCATTCACGATGCGTTCGCTGACGCGTATCGAGGTTCGCCGCCGAGCTGCGAGCTGGTTCGCACCCTACGGCGGCAACCCGGCGCGTGGGCGGATGCAACCGGCGCTCGGAAACATCTGGTTGCGGGCGGTTCCAACCGAGCGTATGATGTGAGGGGGCTCATCCCCTGGTGAATGATGGCAACCCCGGTCCTGGAGGCAGCCACGTGCGTGCCACTGCTCTGAAGCTGGTCGTCTGCGCGACCCTCCTGCTGGGCGCGTGCGACGGGGGACCGTCGGAACCGGCGTTCGTCCCCGAGGGCTCGCTCAGCTTTGCGTACCAGGGGCCCATCTCCGGCTCGTACGAGGCGACGGGGGTGATGGAGGTGCAGGCCGGCACGCTGCCGCAGCCGGTGACCGGCGCCACGGCGTACCGGCAGGACCAGCTGGTGAACCTGCTGGCGTTTCGGGCACAGAGCGCCACCCGCGGCGATGCGTTCCTGATGCTGCTGGGGCAGGTGGCCGGGACCGGGCAGGTGAGCCTTGACCCCATCGCGTGCCAGCAGCAGGTGCTGGAGGGCTGCCGTATCGGCTTCTTCGTTCCCGACGTCGAGGTGACGCAGCTGCAGGGGCCGGAGCTTCCGGCGGGGCTGCTGGAGTCGGCGTACGTCATGGTGCTGGGGGCGGTGAACGTCACCACGCGGACCGACCGCCGCATCAAGGGAACGTTTCAGGGAGCCGCGTTCCGCGGCGGCGAGCAGAGCCTGCAGAACGTGCTTGCCATCAGCAACGGCCGCTTCGACCTTCCCGTGCGGCCGCAGGGCGCGCCGTAGCGAGATGCCCCTCCGCTGTGAACACCACCGGCCCCGCGGCCTCGACGCCTGCGGGGCTCGCGCGCTTTCCCCAACGGTGTTCCCCTGAACGTCGAAAAGAACACGTGCGCTCAACATCAGCGCACGGCGCCCTTCCTGGAGCAGTGGACGGACACCGGTGCTGGAGCCTGTCGGACCCGGCGGGCGTCGGTCCCGCCCACGCACGTTTCCGTTGCACTTTCTGGCCTGCCGCCGCTGATCACGAGTGCGTCCTCTTTCACGCGGCGGATCGTGACGAGCGCGCCCGGTTACTGCGCAGGGGCCAGCGAGCGGAGCCACTCCGCCTCGAGCTCCGCCACGCTGCCGGGGACCGAGGGCGCGGCGCGCTTCGCCTCGGCCAGCGCCTGGTCCAGGGTGCGGCCCGCGGCCAGCCGCTCGGCCAGCGTGCGCAGGGCGGGCGCACCGCCGCGCTCGTGGATGAACTCGCCCAGCGAGAGCGCCTGCGCGTAGAACAGCCCGGCGTTCATGTTGCGCAGCAGCTGCCGCGCCGCCTCGCCCCGGACAACCTGCACGTCGCCGTCGGCGGACGGCCGCGGCATGGACCCGGCGCCCTGGACCGAGACCGCCACCCGCACGGGGTGGTCCATGCGCGCGAACTCCGCCAGCGGAATGCGCAGGTCCGGGTTCGCGCGCAGGTAGGCCCGGCGCCGCTCGCGCGCGGCGTCGCCTTCGCACAGCGTGGCGGCCATCTCGTCGAACCAGTCCGGCAGGGCGGGGTGCCCGTAGCCGCGGGTGGGGGCGTCGCGCCGGGCGGCGCGGTCCGCCACCCCCGCCACCAGCTGGTGGCACACCTCGTGGCCCAGCGTCTTTCCTTCCACCCGGAACTGCGCCGCCGCCCGCTGCCGTGCCTGCGCGGCCGCCGTGTCCCGGACGCCCCTGGCGTACTCCACGCGCGCCGGTGCGCCGCCGCGCAGCACGTCCAGCCGCACGGCTCCGCCCACAGGCACCGCCTCGAAGCGGCGGGCAATGGAGTCCAGCGCGGACCCGGCCGACCCGTTCACCCCCACCACGCGGTCGCCGGCGCGCAGCCCCGCCCGGTGCGCAGCGCCGTTCCCCGCAGCCACCACCCGCGTGGTCCCGTCCACCTGCTTGAGCAGCGCGCCGCCGTCCAGGGCGAACACCTCATCCTCGCCCGTGGGCGCCGCGGCCAGGTGCGCGCGGGTGACGAACGGGAGCAGCGGGACCCCGCGGCGGCGCAGCGGCTTCAGGTCCATGGCCCGGAGCGCCGCCGGGCTGTCCGCCAGCACCACCACCAGCCCCGCCGGCTCGGTGCCGAAGCGGGCACGGAAGGTGGCGCGCGCCTCACGGACCTCCTCCACCCCCTCACGCAGCGCCTGCGCGGAAGGCGCGTACACCGTGTACCCGCCCGAATGCGCTACCGTATATCCTTCCGGTGGGTCCGGCGTGGAGAACGAAAACGCGTCACCGCGCATGAGTGCGATGGCCAGAAAGGCGGCGGCCACGCCCCCGGCCATGCTGGCGGCGTGCAGCGCGGGGCGCCTGCGGTCCTTCTTCATGGATTTCCTGCGGGGGAACACGGCGTGGGGAAAGAGAGGCCGGGCCCGGCGCGGGAGTGCCGCGCCGGGCCCGGCCAGGCGGTGCCGATGGATCAGATCAGCGCCAGCTCGCCATCCACGAACACGAACCACACCTCGTCCACATCACCGTTGCTGTCCACGAAGATGATCGAGGACTCGGTGGGCGCGGCCTGGGCGGTCGAGCCCGACAGGGCGACCACGGCGAAGGCGAACGCGGCCAGGAAGGATTTGGCGTACCGCATGGGGGGACCTCCGGAGAGATGAAAGGGGTGGCGCCTGCCGGGCGGCAGGGCCGGTGACGCAGTGAACCACCTGCGTTGCACCGAGAAGCTATTCTAGGCAGCCCTTTACCGACAAGGTTGGCAGAGGCGGGGTGTTGCCGCTACGGTCACGGCGCGCGGACCTCCGCCGCGGCGCGCCAGCCAGCGGTCCAGCAGCCACTCCCACCCCAGCGTGCCGCGCACGGCCGCGGGCGTCACCCCGAACGCGCGGGAGAGCTGACGGCTGAAGCCGGAGTGGTCTGCGTAGCCCAGGTCCAGCGCCAGCTGCGACAGCCGCGCCTGTGGCTGGGCCTGGATGCACAGCGCGGCGTGCAGGGCGCGGGCCGCCTGGTGCCATGCCGAGGGCGGCGGAAGCCCCTTGCCCCGAAACCGGTGGCGCGCGGTGCGCTCCGACTCTCCCAGCGGGGCCAGCAGGTCGCCGAGCTGCGGGTGGCGGTGCGCATCTGCCACGATGCGCCTCACCAGCTCGGCTACCACCGGGGACAGCGCGCGGCCGCGCAGCGCCATCCACTCCACCACGTCGTCGCCCAGGTCGTCGGGGTGCGTCAGCACCGGCCGCAGCGCGTCCGCCATCCGCTCGGACGGGCCGACCACCGCGCGAACGCGCAGCCGCGCCGCGCGCTGGGCCAGCGCCATGGTGGCCGACGTGACCTCGGGCACCTGCACCACCAGTGGCGCGGTGGGAAAGCGGCGGCGTGCGTCGGCGACGGCCTGCGGAAGGAGCAGCCACCCCGAGGGCGAGGCGTCGGCGTCCAGCACCAGCACGGTACCGCGGGGAAAGCAGCCGGGGGCCGCGCCCCGGGCGGGGACCGGTTTCGCCTCCAGGTACGGTGGCGACATGCAGCGAAGCGCCGGCTGCTGCGGCGGGGCGTGAGTGCACATGGAGGCTTCCGTGTGGGGGCACGGGAAGAAGGGCGCGGCGGAAGTCGCCGCCCGGAAGTGCCTTCGCGGGGCGTCGAGCGGCCGGCAAGCGGCCCTCCAGGTCTGTCCGGGGATGGTCCCACCATGTGTAGCGGGGGCCGGGCAGAAAGTCAACTCTTGACGGATTCGGTATCCCATGCACCTTTCATGGTCCCCGGCCGCGGGCTTCGCCTCGCCCCGGGCCGTCCCGCCTTCCCCCGGATCACCCCACGCGCAGGAAAGCCTTCTCGATGTCCACTCCCGCGTTCGGTCTCCCGTGGGCGTTCGCCTTGGCCGCCGTGCTCGCCGCGTCCGCCTGCCGCGACGGCGCCGCTTCGGCCAGCGACGCCCCGCCCCGCGACAGCGCCGGCGTCCGCATCGTGCAGAGCGCCCGCCCCGCCTGGGGCGACCAGCGGCCGTGGACCGTTCAGCCGGAGCCCGCCCTGCAGATCGGGACGGTGGATGGGCCCGCCGAGCACCAGCTGACCGGGGTCACCGGCGCCGTGCGCCTGGCCGGCGGCGGGATCGTGGTGGCGAACGGAGGCGCGCAGGAACTGCGCTTCTACGACGGGCAGGGGCGCCTGGTGCGCGCCGTGGGGCGGGCGGGCGGGGGGCCGGGCGAGTTCCAGACGCTGGACGCGCTGGTGCCGTACCGCGGCGACTCGGTGGCCGCCTGGGATACGCGACAGCGCCGGCTGAGCGTGTTCGGCGCCGACGGCGGGCTGGGACGGGTGCTGACCGTGCAGCAGGTGCAGGGCGTGTCGGCGCTGCTGCGCGGCGCACTCCACGACGGGTCGGTGGTGCTGGAGCCCACGGCCACGCTGGACGCCTTTCTGCGCAT
>JAHWJJ010000137.1 GCA_019348475.1 Gemmatimonadota bacterium
GCGGACCTGCGCGCCGCGCTGGACGCCGTGCTGGACGGCCACCCGGTCCCCCCCGACCAGCGCCCCAGCATCGGCTGCAACATCAAGTGGAAGCCCGGCAACGAGCCCGAGTGGTTCGGCTGACCCGCGAGTCCCCCCGCGTGCGTCAGGGTACGGGCACGGGTGGGTAGATTCCTCGCCCGGCGCCGGAATGCCTGCACCGGGACAGATTCCCGCGGCGCGCCTCGCTCGGAATGGCGGATGCCGGACTCGGGGGCACGAACGAGGCGATGAAGCCGCAGGCGCCGGAGCTCACGTTCCGCCTATCGTGACAGGCTGCAGCCGGGGATGCCCGCGCGCGCGGCACGGGAAACTTTCGTCGGGGACCGGCGTACCCAACCGGGCCCGCGCGGTTGTGCACCACGGCCGAGCGCGGACCATTCGCCATTCACCTGCACGGCCCGCCGCGGTGGCTCGCTCCGCGCGCCCAGGCCGTCGTTCCGCTAGATCGCGTCATCGTGTCCAACTCCCGCAGCCGCACCACGCCGCTCGCCGCGTCCGGCGCCCGCGCCCCCGTTCTGGCCGCCGCGTCCGGAGAGCCGGAGGCGCGCGCCGAGCTCAAGGGCACGCTCCGCTCCCGCGACCGCGCGAAGAAGGCGAACAGGGACGCCCGCGCGGCGGCGCCCAGCGACGGAGGGCCGCTGGAGGGGCTCAAGAGCATCCTGGTGGCGGTGCTGCTGTTCTTCGTCATCCGGACCTTCATCGTCACCGCGTACTCCATCCCCTCCGAGAGCATGGAGAAGACGCTGCTGGTGGGCGACTACCTGATGGCGAACAACGCGCTCTTCGGCGCCACCATCCCCTTTACCGGCATCAAGCTCCCCGCCCTGCGCGATCCCCGGCGGGGAGAGATCGTGGTGTTTCGGCCCACGTACAACGAGCCGCAGATCGACGTGGTGAAGCGGGTGATCGGGGTGCCGGGCGACACGCTGCAGATGGCCAACGGGCAGCTGTTCCGCAACGGCGAGCGCGTGAACGAGCGCTACGCGCGGTACGAGGAGGCGGCGGACGACCTGATCCCCATGGAGGGGTTCGGGTTCATGGACCCCACGGTGCGCCCGGAGGCGTACGGCGCCCGCAACCACCTGCCGCTGCTGCTTTCCTCGGTGGACGCGCGCGAGTACCGCCCGTCGCGCAACACCTGGGGCCCGCTGGTGGTCCCCGCCGGCCACTACTGGCTGATGGGCGACAACCGCGACCAGTCGCTGGACTCGCGCTTCATGGGCCCCATCCCGCGCTCCACCATCCGCGGCAAGCCGCTGTTCATCTACTACTCGTTCGACAAGCAGGCCGGCGCCCCGTTCCCGGCGTTCGTCACCGCCGCGCGGTGGAAGCGCATCGGCACCCCCATCCACTGAGCCGCGGATGAGGCCGGCGCCGCCGGAGCCACCCCCGCCCGCGGCCGCGTCCGCCGGGGGCGCCGATCCCGCGTCGCTTCCGGACCCGCCCGGCCAGCCGCCGCGCGGAAGCGTTCTGCGCGCCCTCCGCTTCGGCCGCGACCCGCTGGCCGGCATCCGCCGGCTGCAGCTGCGCTGGGGCGACGTCGCCATGGCGCGGATCGGCAAGCGGCGGCTGTACGTGCTCAGCCATCCGGAGATGGTGCGCGACGTCCTGGTCACCCATCACCGCAACTTCGTCAAGAGCTTCGCCCTGCAGCGGGCGCGCGTGCTGCTGGGCGAGGGGCTGCTCACCAGCGAGGGCGAGTTTCACCTGCGCCAGCGCCGCCTGTCGCAGCCGGCCTTTCACCGCGACCGCGTCGCCGCGCTGGCGGGGACCATGGTGCGCTACGCGGACGACGCGGCGAACCGCTGGCGCGCGGGGATGGAGGTGGATGCCACCCGCGAGATGAACCGGCTTACGCTGGGCATCGCGGGCACGGCGCTGCTGGGCGTGGACGTGGAGGGCGAGGCGGACGAGATCGGCCGCGCGCTGACGGACGCGCTGGGACTGTTCGACCGGCTGCACAACCCGCTGGCGCCGCTGCTGGACCGGCTTCCCGTCCCCGGCACGCTGCGCATGCGGCGCGCGCGGGAGCGGCTGGACGCCACCATCTACCGCGCCATCGCGGAGCGCCGCGCGTCGGGCGAGGACCGCGACGACCTGCTGGGGATGCTCCTCTCCGCCCGCGACGTCGAGGGCGACGGCGGGGGGATGACGGACCTGCAGCTGCGCGACGAGCTGCTGACCCTGTTCCTGGCGGGGCACGAGACCACCGCCAACGCGCTCGCCTGGACCTGGCACCTGCTCGCCCTGCATCCGCGGGCCGAGGCCCGGCTACACGGCGAGCTGCGCGACGTGCTGGGCGGCCGCGCGCCGGGGGCGGCGGACTATGCCGCGCTCCCGTTCACCCGCGCCGTCCTCGCCGAGTCCATGCGGCTGCATCCGCCCGCCTGGACGGTGGGCCGCGAGCCGCTGGCGGACTTCGCGGCGGGCGGGTACCGCATCCGCGCGGGGAGCATCGTGCTGGTGAGCCCGTGGATCCTGCACCACGACGCGCGCTGGTGGGGCGCGGACGTGGACGCGTTCCGCCCGGAGCGCTGGCTGCAGCCGGACTTCGAGGCGTCGCTTCCGCGCTTTGCCTACTTCCCCTTTGGCGGCGGCCCGCGCAAGTGCATCGGCGAAGGGTTCGCGTGGATGGAGGGCGTGCTGGCGCTGGCCACGCTGGCCCGCCGCTGGCGCCTGCGCCACGTTCCCCGCGCGGCGGTGGCCGCCCGGGCGGGGATCACCCTGCGTCCCGTAGGCCTGCGGATGCGGGTGGAGGCGGCGTAGCAGCGGCCTCCGGTTCGGCATGCGCCCCGGCAGGGACCATCCCCCGCCGCCGCGTCCGCAGCGCGGTGCTTTTCCCCTCCTGTCCCCCCTCCGCGGGTTCAGCACAAGAAACGGAACCGGCCACCGGGTGTACGCTTCGTCTGGTTTGGCACCGTGTTTGCGGGTTATATTCGGGCGTTGTTCGACCGCCTTCTCCAGCCCTCGAGACGCCATGAAGCTCCGTCGCCCCGCCCGTACCGCACCACGCGACACCGTTGTTCAGCGGGTGAAGAGGCTCGCGAAGCGCAATCCGCGCCCGCTGGAAGCGCCGCTCCCGGTGCACGTGCACCGCGCGATGGCGGCGGCGTTCTGCGTCGTGCTCTTCGCGTACATGACGACGCTGCCGGACTATCGCGGCATCGCCGTCCTGTTGTGGTCCGGCGCGGCGTTCGCGGCCGGCGTGTCGCTGTGGCACCGCCGCCCCCGTGCGGCCGCCGCGGGCCTGCTGGGCGGCGCGGCCTGCGCCCTGCTCAGCTACCCCGTGCGCCTGGGCGATACGCCGGAGCTGGTGTATCCCGCGCTGGCTTCCGCCTTTGGCGGTGTGATGATGGGCTCCGCCGCGAACATCTCGCTGCGAGAAACGGTGCTGTGGGTCCTGAAGCTTCCGTTCCGCGCACGGCGGGTGCTGTTCCTCCTGCTCGGGCTGGTGGTGTTCGTGGCCGCGTCCGTGAACGCGGAGCTGGTGCGGCAGTATGCGCCCGATCTGCCTCGCGGAGCGGCCGTGCTGGGGGCGGCCGTCGCCGCGTCGGTGGCGGGCGCGGTGGTGGCGATGACGGCGGGGTGGATGATCGGGCGGATGATGCGGCGCCTGGCGTGGACGGCGAGCGACGACGGCGATGCGTGGGAGTACTGGGAGGCGCTCTACCGCTGGTGAAAGCCGCTCGGTCGGCAGGCGCGGGTCCACGGGGTGCCGGTGCGGCCCCGCGCCGCGCCTCACCCTCGCGCGCCTCCGGATCCGCCCATAAGTTGCGCCGCTTTCCCGGACCCTGGCGCGAAGAACGGAGCGGAGATGACGGACAGGCGTGTTTCAACCATGGCGGGCGGGCTGGTGGGATCGGAAATCCTGAAGATCGCCGCCGACATCCGCGCGCTGGTGGCCGGCGGCGTCCAGGTGTGCAACCTCACCGTCGGTGACTTCTCCCCCAGACAGTTCCGCATCCCCACCGAGCTGGAGCGCGAGATCATCCACGCCCTGCAGCAGGGGGAGACCAACTATCCCCCTTCCGAAGGCGTGCCCGAGCTGCGCCGCGCCGTGGGCGACTTCTACCAGCGCTGGCTGGGGCTCACCTACGGGGTGGAAAGCATCCTGGTGACCGCCGGGTCGCGGCCGGGGATCTTTTCCGTCTACGCCGCGCTGGTGGATCCGGGCGACACCGTGCTGTATCCCGTGCCGTCGTGGAACAACAACCACTACGTGCACCTGACCGGCGCCCGCGGCGTCCCCATCGCCTGCCACGCCGACGACGCGTTCCTTCCCACGCGCGCCGCGCTGGAGCCGCACGTCCGCGGCGCCCGGCTGCTGGCCCTCAACAGCCCGCTGAACCCCTCCGGCACCGCGTTCTCCCCGGAGGCGCTGGGCGAGATCTGCGACCTAGTGCTGGAAGAGAACGCCCGCCGCGGAGCGGACGAGCGGCCGCTGTACGTGATGTACGACCAGGTGTACTGGATGCTCACCTTCGAGGGCACCACGCACGTAAACCCGGTCTCGCTGCGGCCGGAGATGCGGGAGTACACGGTGTTCGTGGACGGCATCTCCAAGGCCTTCGCCGCCACGGGCGTGCGGGTGGGATGGACGGTGGGACCGGAGGACGTGACGCGGCGGCTGGCGAGCCTGCTGGGCCACGTGGGCGCGTGGGCGCCGCGCGCCGAGCAGCTGGCCACGGCGCGGGTGCTGGACGACACGGCCGCCATCGAGGCCTATCACGCGCAGATGAAGTCGGGGGTGCAGCGGCGGCTGGAGGCGCTGTACGAGGGGGTCCAGGCGCTGGGCGAGGCCGGCTGCCCCGTGCAGGCCATCCCGCCCATGGGCGCCATCTACCTGAGCGTCCGCTTTCCGCTGCACGGATGGACCACGCCCAGCGGCGCCGTGCTGGCGACGAACGACGACATCCGCCTGTACCTGCTGGACGCGGCCGGCCTGGCCGTGGTCCCCTTCCAGGCGTTCGGGACGGTCGAGGACACGGGCTGGTTCCGCACCTCGGTGGGCGCGGTGTCGCTGGACGAGATCCGCGCGATGTTCGCCCGCCTTAGCCCCGCGCTCGCGGCGCTCACCCGGCCCGCGGCCTGAAGCGCTCGCCGACGCACCGGATTGGCCTCACACCAGGCCAGCAGGGTCAACGGAGTTGTTCTGCGCACGAGCAGACCTCCGTTGACGCTGCCGAGCGTGTCTGAGATAGATTCGGCTGGAGGACGTGCAGACTACTGCTGGCAATCCACGCGGGTAAACGCCACGGCCGTGCCCGCCCGCGTGCCGTCGCTGCCGCCGAGAGTTCCGGGGCGCCTCGGCTCCAGGATGACGGCGTTGGCGCGCAGCCGGAACGCGGCCGACTGGAACTCGCGATACGAGCGCCCCGACACGCGGCCCACGTCGCGGTAGGGCCAGCGCGGCACGGCGTGTTCGTAGACCCGGATGGCGCGCGCGCTCCGCGGCTCCAGGGTGGGCCCCCGGCTCTCGCGGATGCTTCGCGGCGGCCCGCAGGCCGCGAGCGCCAGGGCGGCAAGGCAGACGATGGATGCACGCACGGGCGTCAAATCGTTGGAGGCGGGAAGAGCTGGCGGACGCACCGCCATGCTGCACACCGGCGCCAGTGTTCGCGAGGGGGCCGGGGGCGGACGCTCGGTCTTCGTCCGGCAGGAGCAGTCCGCGAAGACGCGGCGAAGGCGGACCTGGCGATTTCCAGAGAATTCATTCGCTCCGGCTGGGACTTCGCTACCGCGGGCTCACCACCGGGACCATCCACACGCGGGTCAGCAGCCCGATCACCAGCAGCACCAGCGCGATGGCGGCAAAGATCATCGCGGCGTACATGCAGCCGGTAAACCCGCATCCGCCGGGGCGCCCGTAGTACTCCGGCGGGATCGGCTTCACCTCCGGCGACAGGTCGGTCCAGTCGCCCGCATCCTCGCCGCCCTCTTTCCGTTCCGGCTCCGCCATCTACGCTCCGCCAATCTCCTGGATCTCGTCGGACTCCACCGTCCGCACGCCGGGCGCCCGCGCCTTTGCCAGCCGGACCATGGCGCGCGCGATGGTGCGCGCGTCCACCGCGCGGTAGCGGCGCAGCGGGCCCACCATCATCCACCCCAGCGCCGGCATCACCCGCTGCGCCAGCGCCTCGCCCGGGCGGCGCTCGGCGCGGTCGCCCAGGATCAGCGAGGGGCGCAGGATCACGACGGATTCCAACGGCTGCGCGCGCACGCCCTCTTCCGCCTGGCCCTTGACGCGGTTGTAGAAGATGCGCGAGCGGGGGTCGGCGCCAGCGGCGGTGACCAGAAGATAGCGCCGGGCGCCGGCGGCCGCAGCCACGCGCGCCGCCCCCACCACGTAGTCGTGGTCCACGCGGCGAAACGCCTCGCGCGAGCCCGCGGCGCGGATCGTCGTCCCCAGGCAGCAGAACACGGCGTCGACGCCGAACAGCGCGGCGTGCTCCTCCAGGCGGCCCAGGTCGGCGACGTGCTGCTGGAGCTTGGGATGCTCCCGGTCCACCGGGCGGCGTCCAAGCACGACGACCCGGCCGTACGCCGGGTCGTGGAGCAGCAGGTCCAGCACGTGGCCGCCCACCAGCCCCGTGGCCCCCAGCAGCAGGGCGCCGGCGGGGGCGGCGGGTGGAGGGGCGGCGTCGGTCAAGCGCGCGTCAATCGGCCGGGGCCGGCCCGTCCAGCTGCGGGCGCGCCTCGCCAGGGCCCTTGTCGGCCTCCATCCCCGGCGTGACGCGGTTGGCCAGCGCGTCCGTGTACACCCGGCGCCACTCGTCCATCTGGCGCTGCGCGGTCGTGTCGGCGGGGTCGGACAGCCCGGTGAGGCCCAGCAGCCCCACGCCGCCCACCAGCGACACCGCGCCCCACATGTGGTCGGTCACGTTGGGGCGCGCGCGGTGCAGCACCTCCACGTTGCGCGCCACGGCGCCCGCGGCGGCCAGCTGCTCCCGCGCCTCCTTCTCCATCTCCCCGGCGCCCGTGAGCATCTCCTGGATGATGGCGTCGTCGAAGCCGGGCTGGCCGCGGTACTGCTCGGCCTGCTGGCGGATGGTGGCGGCCTGGCTCAGGGCGGCCTGGTACATGGGGCGCATCATCAGGTAGCCGGAGACCTCACCCATGCGCTCGCGCACCCACTCCATCTCCGCGGGGTTGTACCCCTGCGAGCGGGCCGCCCGCACGTACGCCCCGCCGATCAGGTCGCCGAAGCCCACCAGCAGGCTTCCCGCGTCGGCCGCGTTGCGCAGGCCCGAGATCAGCCCGCCCTTGTCCTTTTCCGAGCGCTGCGCCATCCGCGCGGCCTGCTCGTGGTACTTCCTGGATTCTTCGCGGATCAGGTCGAACTGCAGCAGCGTGGTGCGCAGAAAGGCGTTCACCTGCTCCGGCGTAAGCACGCTGTCCGCGGGCTCCTTGAAGCTGGCCAGCTCGCGGTCCGTGGCGGTGGCCGACGACTTCTGGTCCACCTCGTCCACCGCGGCGGCCCGGGTCTCCTTCGCCGCCTCATCGCCGCCGCAGGCGGCCAGCAGCAGCAGGCCGGCCGCGCAGGCGCGGCGGACGAAGTGGGTGCCGGGGATGGAATGCTGCATCTCGCGAACCTCGCTGCGGATTGCGTGAAGAGGGAGCGTCGGCGCGGACCGCGCCGTGGAAGGATTCTTCCGCCTTCCGGGGAGGGAATGCGGGACCCGTAGGGTGCGTTGCACGCGGCGTGTTGTCAAGTGTTTTCGCTGGATGGCGAATCGCTTGGCCCACTTCGCGTTGCGCGCCCTCTACGCGGCGTCCGTGCGGGCGCCCCTCCGCTCGCTCGTGAACGGCATCGGAACTCGCCATGGCGGGCTGGCACCGCAGGGACGCCCGCGCGGCGCCCCCTCCGCTCGCTCGTGAACGGCATCGGAAACGCGGCATGGCGGGTTGGCACCCGCAGGGCGGGGCCCGCGGGGCGCCCCCTCCGCTCGCTTATGCTCGCACCTCCCCCAAAAACCCTGGGGGAGGTTGAACTGCTCTGTCCGATGAGCGGCGGTCGCGTCGCCGGTGAGAGCCGTGTCAGTGGGCCAGGGGCAGCCGCACGGTGAAGGTGCTGCCGCCGCCAGGGGTGCTGGCGACGTGGATGTCGCCGCCAAGCAGCCCCGCCAGCCGCCGGGCGATGCTCAGCCCCAGGCCGCTGCCGCCGGCGCGGCGGATGAGGGGGTGCTCGGCCTGCCAGAACGGGTCCCAGATCTTTCCCATGTGCGCCTGGTCGATGCCGATGCCCGTATCCGACACCGCCACAGCCACCCACCCCGGCTCCCGCCGCACCGCCACCTGCACCCGCCCCTCCTCGGTGAACTTGGCGGCGTTGCTGAGCACCGCGCGAAGCAGCTCCCGGAAGCGGCGCGGGTCCGTTTCGGCCGCGGCGCCGTCTTCCCCCACCACTTCGAACTCCACGCCGCGGCGGTCCAGGGTGCCCGCGAACTCCCGCGCGACCTCCTGGGCCACGGCGCACAGGTCCACGCGCTCCAGCTGGATTCCGCTTTCGCCGGAGTCCAGGCGCGTGTAGCCCAGCACGTCCTCGATCATCCGCTGCAGCTGGCCGCCGTTGCCGCGGATGCGGTCCAGGTGCCTGCGCTGCACCTCCGGCACCTCCCCCGCCTCGCCGTCCAGCAGCAGCTCAGAATAGTTGAGGATGGCGTTCAGCGGCGTGCGCAGCTCGTGGCTGACGATGGCCAGAAAGTCGGTCTTGGCCCGGTTGGCCGCCTCCGCCTCGGCCCGCGCGATGCGCTCGCGCAGCAGCAGCGAATCGCGTTCGGCCGCAGCGCGCAGGCGGTCGGTGATGTCTTCGCCGATGCAGTACACGCCCAGGATGCCGCCCTGCACCACGATGGGCACCAGCGTAACGCGCACGTCCACCCGCCGCCCGGCGCGGTGCACCAGCGCCGTCTCGCCGCCCCCCGGTTCCCCCTCCGCCGCACGCGAGAACAGGCGGCGCATCCGCTCGCGGTCGTCGGGCGCGACCAGCGACCAGAAGGTGGCGGAGCGCAGGTCGTCTGCATCGTAGCCGGTGAGCGACTCGGCGGCCGGGTTCGCGGTGCGCAGGGTGCCGTCCAGGTCGAAGGAGAAGACGGCGTCGGGATTGTTCTCGAAGAGCGAGCGGTAGCGCTGCCGGCTTTCCTCGTACCGCTGGGCCACCTCCTTGCGCTCGGTGAGGTCGCGGGTTATCTGCCCCAGTCCGATGAGCCTTCCCGCGGCGTCGTGGATGGCGGTGAGCACCACGCTGGCCCACAGCCGCGAGCCGTCCTTGCGCACCCGCCACGCCACCGTCTCGCAGCGGCCGTCGCGTACGGCGGTGTGCAGGTCGCGCACGGGGGCGTCGCTCGCCGCGTCGTCGGCGGGGTACAGGGTGGCCAGCGGCCGGCCCAGCACCTCGCTCTCCTCGTAGCCGAACATGCGCCCCGCGCCCTCGGTCCAGGTGGTGACCCGGCCGTCGGGGCTCAGCAGGATGATGGCGTAGTCGGTCACGTTCTCCGCCAGCAGGCGGTAGAGCTCGTCCCTGCCGGGGAGCGCCGGGGCGCGGGTGCGGTGCGGCATGGATTCCGGGGATCTGGCGAGGCGCCGGCCGGCGCATGCGTCGCTGGCGGCTCTGCAAATTGTCCGCCGGAGAGGGAATAGGGAATAGGGAATAGATAGGGAATAGGGAATAGGGAATAGGGAATAGGGATCGCGTGAGGGATGCGCGCCCGCAGGGCCGAGAACCTGGAGCGGCGGGGCAACAG
>JAHWJJ010000138.1 GCA_019348475.1 Gemmatimonadota bacterium
GAGCAAATCTTGCGCAACATGCGCGAGATTTCATTCGTCAGATACTATTCCCTATTCCCTATCATTCCCTATTCCCTATTCCCTATTCCCTACGCGGCAGCCGTCCCGTCCGCCCCCTGCTCCACCGGACGCCCTTCCCGCACCCACTCCTGGTACCCGCCGGTCAGGTTCAGCACGTCGGGGATGCCGCGGGCCTGCAGCACGCTGGCCGCGATAGCGCTGCGGGCGCCGCCCTGGCATTGCACCACCAGCGGCCGGTCCGCCGGCACTTCATCCAGCCGCTCGGCAAGGTAGCCGACGGGGATGTTGGGCACGTCCGGCAGGTGGCCGGCCTCCCACTCCGCCGCGCCGCGGACATCGATCACGTTCACCTCGCCCGCGGCCACCCGCCGCGCCAGCTCCGCGGAGGTGATCTGGCGCACCGCCGCCAGCGGCCGCCCCTCGTCCTTCCACGCCTGCACTGCGCGGCCGGTGAAGTAGCCGGCCACACGATCCAGCCCGATCATCGCCAGGTCGCGCACCGCCTCGTCCACGGCGGATCCGGCGTGCTCGTCCACGATCAGGTAGACGTCGCGGTCGTACGGCAGCAGCCACCCCGCCCAGGTGTTGAACGAGCGGTTCAGGGGGATGTTGATGGTCCCCGGCACGTGCTCCACCGCGTAGTCGGCGGCGGACCGCGTATCCACCACCAGCGCGCCGGAGTCCATCAGCGCCGACAGCTGCGCCTCCGGTAGCTGCCGCGGGCGGGGAAAGCCGCCCAGCACGCGCGGGCCGTCCCGGTTGATCCGCTTCATCTCCGCGAAATACCTGGGCGGCTCCGGCTGGCCGGCCAGCACCGCGCGGACGAACTCCTCCTCGTCCTCCGCGGCCAACCCCCAGTTGAACAGCCGCTCGTACCCCAGCGTGGACTGCGGCACCGCGCCCAGCGCCTTGCCGCAGGCGGAGCCGGCGCCGTGCCCGGGCCAGATCTGGACGAAGTCGGGGACCCTGGCCTTGAAGCGCTGCAGGCTGCGGAAGAGCGTGCGCGCCCCCGCCTCCATGGTCCCCGTGACCTTCGCCGCCTTCTCCAGCAGGTCCGGCCGCCCCACGTCGCCGACGAAGACGAAGTCGCCGGTGAACACGCCCATGGGCCGGTCCGCGCCCGCCGTGTCGGTGACGATGAACGACAGGTGCTCGGGCGTGTGCCCCGGGGTGTGCATCGCCTCGACCCGCACGTTGCCGACTTGCACGAGGTCGCCGTCGCGCAGCAGGACGGCGCCGTCTTCGTCGGCGTACGCGTAGCTCCAGTCCGGCCCGCCCTCGGCGGACAGGTACAGCCGCGCGCCCGTGGCCCGCGCCAGCTCGCGCGCGCCGGAGACGAAGTCGGCGTGGATGTGCGTCTCGGTGACGTGGGTGATGCGCAGCCCCTGGCGCTCGGCGGCGCCCACGTACACCGCCACGTCGCGGTGGGGGTCCACCACCAGCGCCTCGCCGGTGGCCGCGCACCCCACCAGCCAGCTGGCCTGCGCCAGCTTGTGGTCGTAGAACCGCTCGAGGATCATCGCTCCGCTCCCTTGACGATCGGTCAGTGTGCGGCGGCCGCCGGCGCCGGCTGGTCCGGGTCCGGCAGAAGCACGCCGCGGTTCTGGTACAGGATGAAGCTCCCCATCACCACCAGGAACACCGCGAACGCGCGCTGCAGCGCCGCCTGGGGAACGAACCGCACAAGGTACGTCCCCAGCAGGATGCCCGCGACGGCCACGGCCGTGAACACCGCCATGAAGCCCCACTGCACCTGCACCTGCCCCAGGTAACCCAGGAACCCGGCGGCGGACTTCATGGCGATCACCAGCAGGCTGGTGCCCACGGCCTGCTTCATCGGCACCTTCCCCAGCAGAACCAGCGCGGGGACGATCAGGAACCCGCCGCCCACGCCCACCAGCCCCGTCAGGACGCCCACGGTCAGTCCCTCGGCCGCGATGAGGGCCAGCGGCATCTCGCGCAGCGAGGCGGGTGCGGCGCCCTCCGCCTCCACCTTCCTGGGTCGGAACATGAACCACGCCGCCAGCAGCATCACCGCGGCGAAGAGGACGAGCTGCACGGCGCCGCTGAAGAACACGGCCAGCCGCGCGCCCAGGTAGGTGCCCACCATGGCCACGGCGCCGAACACCAGCGCCACCCGCAGGTCCACGTTCCCCGCGCGCCAGTGCCCGGCCGCGCCGAACAGGCTCACCGCCCCGACGACGGCCAGGCTCATGGCGATGGACTCCTTGGCGCCGAAGCCCAGCACGTAGACGAAGATGGGGACGGTGAGGATGGAGCCGCCGCCCCCCAGCAGCCCCAGCGACAGCCCCACCAGCCCGCCCAGGGCGATCCCCAGCACCATCATCGCCGCGCGCCGCCGCCCGCGGGGGGATCGCCCAGCCGGCGTTCCAGCTCCGCCAGCCGGCGCTCGATGCGGTCGAGTGCGTGCAGGATCAGCACGTGGGTGTGCTTCGCGTCGATCCCCACGGGGCTGTCGGCGCTGGTGAGCGCCCGGGCGATGCTGGCGTACTCGCCTTCGGGGACGGCGGCGCCCTCCCAGGCGGGGGCGCGGCCGGCGGCGGGATCGATGCGGCTCATGGCTCGGCTCCGGTCGGCGGACGATGCGGGTGCACGGCGTGGTGCGGCTTGCGGAAGGGACAAGATAGCGGCTGCACCGCCTCCCCGCGCCCCTCCGTGGGACGCGGCACCGGCCGCGTCCGCGCCCTTTCGTTGCATCGATAATCACGATCAACTATCCTGAAATCGCTGCTGGGCGGCCGGCTGCAGCCGCAGAAGGCGCGCGCCGCAGCGTCCTGCAGCCCCGGTAGCCCCGCCGCCGAGGCGGTTCCGCTCCCTTCCCATCTCTTCGCAGCCGCGCCTTCACCCCTCGCACCCCCGACCATGCGCATCTCCCCGCTCCGCCTTCCGCTCCTGCTGGTGGCCGCCGCCGCGTGCGCCGGCCCCCCCGACGACGCACCCTCCGCCGGCGCGTCGGCCGCGTCGGAACCGCAACGGCCGGCGGCGCGGAACGCGGCCGCCCCGCGCGAGGGGGCGCTTTTCGCGATGGACGCGCAGGAGGGCGGCCGCTACGTCCTGGACCCGGTGGCGATCGTCACCCCCGCGGGGCTGCGCGACCCGTGGGAGGTGGAGGAGGATTCGGTCTTCCACGCCCGCTACTTCGCGCCCGGCACCCGGTACGCGGTGCGCGCGGCGGGGGTGCCGGTGGGGGAGGTGCGGGTGACGGAGGTCGCGGAGCCGGCGTGCTCGGAACGGGTGGCGGAAGGCGCGTTCACCGCGTCCGGGCGGCTCCCCGCCGGGTGGGAGGGCGGTCTGGCGTCCGACGCCTTCCCCACGCCGGCCGCGGAACCCCTGGTGCGGCCGCTCACGCCGCGGGAGCAGGGCGAGCTGGCCACGCTGGCCGACAGCATCCACGCGTCGCACCGCATCCCCTCCGCCGCGCGCGCCGCGGGCGAGAACGAGCGGCTGTTCGCGGTCACCGTGGCGGGGGCAGGCGCGCCGGTGCTGGTGGGGACCTTCAACGTCACCGTGCCCGCGGACGAAACTTCGTCCACGTACAACCTGATGCTGGCCGCTGAGGCGCGCGGCGGCGGCGCCTACCGGCCGGCGTACGTGCATCACGAGCGCGACGACGGGGAGACCGGCGTCCGCTCGCTGCTGGACGCCACGGACCTGGACGGCGACGGCGTCCCCGAACTGGTGGTGCGCCTGATGTTCAACGAGGGCTGGGGCTACGCCGTCCTGGCGCGCGGCCCCGGCGGCTGGAGGGAGGTCTATCAGGGCGGAGGCGGGGGCGGCTGCTGACCTCCTGTCCCGAACCGCGGTCGCGGCCCGTCACTCTCGACGCGCCTGGAAAGGATGCAGATGCGCCCGCTCGTTTGTCCGCTGCTCGCGTTCGCCCTGGGGTGCGGGGAAGTGCGGACGCCTTCGCCAGGGCCCGAGCCTGCCGCCGGGGCGCAGGCGGAGCCCGCCCGCCGCGACGGCATTCTGCTGCTTGCGGTGTCCGGCGATGTCGGCGTGGAAGTGGATCCTGTCGCGATCCTCACGCCCGGCGGGCTTCTGGACCCGTGGTCCATCCCCGAAGATTCCACGTTCAACGCCCGCTACTACCGCCCGGGGACGCGCTACGCCCTCCGGGTAGGCGGCGTCCCTGCCGGCGAGGTGGCGGTGGTGGAGGTGCTGGAGCCCGCCTGCTCGGACCGGCTTGCCATCGCCAGCGCCGCGCTGACGCGTACGCTCCCCGCGCGGTGGGAGGGCCTGGCCTCGGACGCGTTCGGCGCGGCGCCGGCGCAGCCGCCGCTGCGCCCCGCGGACGCGTCCGAGACAGCCGTCCTCGCCGCGCTGGCCGACAGCGTCCACGCCGCCCGCGGCGCCGGCCCGGACCGCCGGCGCCAGGCCGAGCTCACGGCGCTGCACGCCGTCTCGTGGAACGGCATCGCATCCCCCGTCCTGGTGGGCACCTCAAACATCGCCTTCCAGGTCGAGAACTTCGAGCAGGTGCGGTCGGCCATGGTGGTCGCGGAGCGGCGGGACGGGGCGTATCGGCCGGTCTACGTTTGGTACAGCAACGAGCGCGAAGCCTCCATGCAGCGCCGCGCGCTGCACGACGCGCTGGACCTGGACGGCGACGGCGTTCCCGAGCTGCTCGCGATGACGCGGTACTACGAAAGCTGGGACTACACCGTCCTGCGCCGCGGCGCTGAGGGATGGACGGAGATCTACCACGGCGGCGGTGGCGGCTGCTGACGGGTGGTCGCCGAGACCTCGCACGCGTGGCCAGCGCAGGTCCGACGCCCGGCCACCTGCCGGGACCATCCCACGGCGCGGGTGAAGCCCCGTTTCGCGAGGAACGAGCGGAGACGGGGCTTATCGCTGTCGCAGCCGCGGGTTTACCCGCTCCGGAGAGAGCCCGCCGCTACTCCTCCGCCGCGATCCCCGTCAGGTAGCCCAACTGCACCAGCATCAGCTGCCGCAGCGGGTGCCACTCGCCGCGGATGGAGGCGATGACGGCGTCGGGTGAGGGGTTGGTGAACACCGCGCGCAGGGGGGAGTCGGCGTACTGGTGCAGCCTGGCGGTCCCCAGTTCCGAGCGCGCCACGGTGCGCCACCTGGGCCAGGGCTGCTGCCGCGCGCGCACCTGCCCCGTCAGCAGTGCCCGCACGCCGCGGGTCACACGCAGCCCCGCCGTCAGCGGCAGGTTGGCCGCCATGCCGAAGTAGGGAAAGCGCCAGCGCGAATGCGGAACCGCCCACGAGGGGCGGAAGAGCGGCTTCATCGCCGCGTGGAACAGGCGGCGGTGGCGCTTCCACTCCACCGGGATCGCCGCCGCCAGGGTGACCAGCGAGACGGCGTGATACGGCTCCTGGCTGGCGAACATCCGCCGGTTGCCGTGCAGGTTCGCCGAGTGCTTGCGCTGCGTGAACGGCCACAGCTTCTCCCACTCCCCCGCCGTCGCCGGGCGGAACCCGGCCAGCCAGCGCCGGAAGGCGAGCCGCCGCGCCACCACCTGCTCCAGCAGCTCGGGGCGGATGATGGAGGCCGACGGGAGGGGGAAGGCCTCCGGTGCGGGGCGGGCGGGGGCGTGCTCGGCTTTCAGGAACGAATCGGCCGAAAGTCCGCCGAGCACCACGGGAAAGTCACGCAGTCCCAGGCGCTGGTGGAAGCCCCAGCCGTGCACGTCCATGAAGTTGTTGTGCGAGCCGATCATGGCCGCGACGGACTCCAGCCCGTCCACGTAATGGTCCGGCGCCCGCCGCCCGAAGGTGAGCGAGGCGCCGTACGCCCGCGCCGCCGCCCGCGCCACCCGCACCTCGCGGTTCTCCCAGTCCGCGTAGACGAACGCCCGCACCCGCACCTCCCGCGGCACCGCGCCCAGCACCGCGCGCGCGTCCTCGCCCCCGCTCAGCAGCAGCGCCACCTGGTCCGCGCCGCGGCAGACGGCATGCACCTGCTCCAACAGCGCCTCCCGCACGGCCGCCGCCGCGTCGCGTAGCGAGGCGAACGGGTTCGCCTCCACCGGCCGCCAGTACGCGCGCGCTTCGGCCTGCCGCGCCCCGGCCGCATCGAACGGCAGCGCGGTGGCGGGCGCCAGCTGCTCCACGCCTGCGTACAGCGTGTGCGGCCAGCTGCAGGTGAGGTTGACGAGCAGGTCCGCGGCGGAAGCGGGATCGACCTCCGTATTCCGCCCCGCCGCGCGCGCCACTGCGTCCAGGTGCGTCCCCGCGACCCATCCACCCTCCGCCTTCCCGGAGCGTGACGCGAAGACGGGGACGAAGGAGGCGACGTCGGTCAGGACCACCCCCCCGCCGCGCGCCGCGTCGATGGCGAGCGCCGCGAAACCGGAGTCGATGCGCTCCGCCCAGGGCGCGGCGGCCCCCGCGCGCAGCAGTTCGTGCACGGCGCGCCGGCGCGTGCCGACGCGCGAGCGTGCCGGCGGCTCCGGCGCGATGCGCACCACCGGGTCGCCGACCAGCACCGAGATCCATCCGCCGTCCTCCACCAGAACCTCCGCCGGATCGTGCGGCCCGCGCGCCACGGCGAGCGAGCCCCACCCCCCGTGCCGTTCATCCACCGAGACCGACACGTGGCCCACGTACCGGGCCAGGGCGCGGCGGAGCTCCCCCTCCGGCCGGCGCGCGGTGGAAAAGAGAAAGTCGCTCATCCGCCGCGCCTGGCCGCCACGTGGGGCGCGGCGCGCTCGACGCGCTCCAGCACGTCCTCGGGCGTGATCTGCTCCATCCGCCCCAGCTTCGCGGTGAAGTCCGACGGGTCCGGGGGCGTGCCGGGATCGGTGTAGCGGTCGATCCACAGCTCCTCCCACGCGCGGTACGGCCCCACGCGCCAGGGGTTGGTGTGCCCGAACAGCCCGATCACCGGCACGCCGAAGGCGCGCGCCACGTGCAGCGGCCCCGTGTCGGGCCCGATCACCAGGTCCGCGCCCCCCACCAGCCACATCAGCCGCCGCACGGAATCCCCGAGCGCCCACACCGGCTCGTGCTCCGCGCGCCGGGCGATCTCGCGGGCGGCCGCCTGCTCGCGCGCGCCCGGCCCGCCCACGAGCAGGGTCCGGTAGCCGAAGTCCCGCTCCAGCGCGTCCACCACGCGGGCGTACCGGTCCGCGAACCAGTCCTTCTTAGGGTTCGCGGACGCCGCCACGATGGCGACCACGGGCCGGTCGTTGAGAGGGGCGAAGAAGTCCGCCTGCGCCCGCCGTTCCTCCGCCGAAAGGGTGATGCGCCACTCCGGCGGGTCCGGCCGGGGGACGCCCAGGTGGTCCAGGAAGAGGAAGAAGAGATCCTGCGTGTGCCGGCGCGGCGTGGGGCCCAGGTGGTGGTTGGCCGCGAGCCACGTCCCCTCCGCTGCCCGGTCACGCCCGAACCCCAGCCGGTGCGGCGCGCGCGACAGCAGCGTGGGCCACGCGCTCTTCAGGTAGACGTTCAGGTTGATGGTCAGGTCGAAGCGCCCCCCCGCCAGCGCGCGCCGCAGCTCCATCACCCCGCGCACGCCGTGGCTCTTGCGGTAGACGATGATCTCGTCCACGGACGGATGGTGCCGCAGCGCCTCCGACGGCATCGGCTCCGCCACCCAGGTGATGTGGCGCGATGGATCGTCGTCGTTGAGCGCGTTGACGAACGGCAGCCCGTGGATGACGTCGCCCAGCCCGGTGAGCAGGACGACGCAGACGCGGCGCGAGGGGTAGCGGAGCTCACTCATACCGATTCCACGCTCTGCTCTGCACGGACAGTTCTACTGCGGGTCTCACGCGGAGGGCGCGGAGGACGCGGAGAACAGATGAGGATCGGGTTCTCCGCGTCCTCCGTCCCTCCGCCCGTTCCGCGTGAAATGTCCGGCGTCCCACGCACCGGCGCGTCCGCGCAAAGCTCTCCGAAGCGGGATCGAAGTCTATACCCTCTCCCGCTTGCGGGAGAGGGTGCGAGCCTGAGCGAGCGGGTGAGGGTCCCCGGGCCATTCGTCTCATCCGCGGGTCAGGCAGGCGAGCTGCAGCGCCACCAGCTGGTTCAGCCCCGGCCAGGCGGCGGCGGCGCGCGCGGGATCGTCCGCGGCGAACACGCTGCGCAGCGGGGAATCCGCGAGCGGGTACGCGGCCGTCTTCTCCCGCATCAGCGGGATGCGCACCAGGTCGTCCCAATCGGGCCAGCTCTCCTGTCCGGCGTTCCAGCTGCCCGTCAGCAGGGCGCGCGCGCCGCGGGCAAGGCCCAGCAGGGGGCGCGCGGCGGCGTTGACCGGGTGCGGAAAGTACGGCAGGCGGTTGCGCGTGTGCGGCACGTACCACGAGCGCGCCAGCAGCGGCCGCATGGCGCGGTAGAAGAGCGCGCGGTCCACCTTCCACGCCTGCGGCACGGACGCGGCCAGCCGCACCACGCCGCTGGACATGAACGGCTCGTGCGAGCGGAAGAGCCGGCGGTTGCCGTGGAACACCGCGGCGTACTTGCGCATGGAAAAGGGATAAATGAACGACCATTCATCCGCTGACGCGGGCCGCAGCTCCGCGAGCCAGCGGCGGAACGCCGTCCGCCGCGCCCCCGCCTCCGCCAGCAGCTCCGCGCGCACGCCGGGGAGCACGGGCGGGCGCGCGGGGCGAATGCCGGGCGCTTCGCCGCGGTCCAGCCGCCGGCGCGCCCAGCGGCGCACGTTGTCGCCCTTGAGCAGCGCGTCGGACGAGTAGCCGCCCAGCATCACGGGATAGCGGTCCATCCCCAGCGAAGCGTGGAACCCGTACCCGTGCACGTCGATGAACTCGTTCTGCGACCCCACCATCGCGGCGACGGCCTCGAAGTGCGCGAGGTCGTGCCCCGGCGGACGCCGGGCGAAGGTGACGGAGGCGCCGTACGCGCGCGCCACGCGACGGGCGCTGCGGATCTCGCGGTTCTCCGCCTCGCCGTACACGAAGCAGTCCAAGGCGAGGCCGCGGGGCAGGGCGCCGAGCACCGCGCGGGCGTCCTCGCCCCCGCTCAGCAGCATGCCCACGCGCGCGTGCCCATCCACCGCGCGCCGCACGTCGTCCACCAGCGCGCCGCGCAGCGCCTCCGCCGCCTCCCCGGGCGACGCGTACGCCGTGCGCTCCTCCGGCCTCCAGTACGCGCGCGCCTCCGCCGTCCATCCATCGGCGCCGAACGCGCGCATGGACGCGGGCTCCACCTGCCGCACCGCCGGATAGAGGGTCCGCGGGTACGCGATGGTCAGGTACCCCATCAGCTCCACCGCGGAGACGGGATCGATCTCCCCCAGCGCCCCCGCCGCCTCCGCGACGGCATCCACGTGCGTGCCCACGACCAGCGGCTCCGCGGCCCGGCGCGGCTCGGCGGCAAAGACGGTGATCCACGCGAACAGGTCCGTGACGATGCAGCCGGTCCCGCGCACGCTATCGATCGCCAGCGCGGCAAAGGGCCCGTCCAGCCGCTCCTCCCAGCCGTCCGCGTCCCCCTCCAGCAGCAGGCGATGCAGCGCGGCCCGGCGCTCCGGCTCCACCGCCGGTCCGGCGGGGAGCGGATCGATGCGCAGGAACGGCTCGCCGATCAGGACGGTGATTCCGCGCTCGTCCCGCAGCACCGGGTCCGGGTCGTGCGGCGCGCGCGCGACGGCCAGGGTGCCCCATCCGCCGGCGTACTCCTCGACGGAGGCGGTGACCGGGGCCAGGCGGCGCTCCAGGATGCGCCGCAGCTCGCCGGGCGCGCGGGGGCGCGAGGCGAAGACGAAGTCGCTCACGGCACGCC
>JAHWJJ010000139.1 GCA_019348475.1 Gemmatimonadota bacterium
TCGGCGAGCGCAAGCGAGCCGAGACGGGGCTTATGGCCGTCCCAGCCGCGGGCTTTAGCCCGCGGTGCCCCGCCCGGGGTTGCCCCGCGCGCGGAAACCCGCCCCGTTCACCCGTTCACCCGTTCACCCGTTCACCCCTTCACCCCTTCACCCCTTCACCCGTTCACCCGCGCCGCCGGTGCGACGCGGCCGCCCTTGCGCCCCGCCCGTGACCCGGGCCCGCGCGGCTCCTCGGCGTCCGGCGGCGGGGCGTCCTGCAGCTCGGCGTCGCCGGGGCGCGGCGCCTCGCGCTGGATCACGGCGTTGAGCTCAGCCCCCAGCAGCACGATCAGGGATGCCATGTAGAAGTACGCCAGCAGCATGATGATCGCGCCCACGCTGCCGTAGGTGAGCCCGAAGCGGCCGAAGTTGGCCACGTAAAGCTGAAACCCGTACGACACCAGCGCCCACAGCAGCACGCCCAGCACGGCCCCGGGCACCACCAGCCGTGGACGCTGGCGCACGTTGGGAAGGGCCAGGTACACCATGAACAGGGCCCCGGTGGAGAGCAGAAGGGCCCCGGGAACCCGCAGCCACATCACCGCGTCCTGCACCCCCTGCCCCGCGCCCACGCGGTCCAGCACCCACGCCGTGGCCCGGGGCCCCACCACCATCAGCACCGTGGCCAGCACCACGGCCGCGCCCAGCGCCACCGTGTACGCCAGCGCCAGCCCGTAGCGCTTGTACCACACCCGCCCCTCCGGCACGTCGTACGCCGTGTTCAGCGCGTTCATGGCGGCGCGCACCCCGCCCGAGGCGATCCACAGCGTGGTGACGATGCCCAGCGACAGCAGCCCGCCGTTGCGCTCGCCGCGCACCTCGTCCACCACCTGCTGCACCTGGGCGTAGGCGTCCGTGGGGAGCACGCGGCGCCCCTGGCCCAGCAGCCACTCGAACATGGCGGGCTGGTCCAGAAAGCTGAACACGGCCAGCAGAAAGAGCAGAAAGGGAAACAGGGCGAAGAGCGCGCTGTACGCCACCGCGGCCGCGTACGTCCACATGTCGTCGCCGTCGAAGGCGCGGTACGTCTCCACCGCCAGCGTCCGCAGCCGCAGCCCGCGCAGTCCCGGAACCTGCATCCACTCGCCTCCACGCATCGGGTCCGCCGCGCCCCGCTGCGAGGTCCGTTCCCACGCCGCGCCCGCGCCGCGCCAGAGGCGGCGCGCGGACGGCGGGCACGCCCCTGTCCGGCCGTCCGAGGGAGGCGCCGGCGTGGCCCCGACGCGTGCCGGATGTCCCGGCGCCGGCCGCC
Source organism: Gemmatimonadota bacterium (assembly GCA_019348475.1). Classification (GTDB taxonomy): domain Bacteria; phylum Gemmatimonadota; class Gemmatimonadetes; order Longimicrobiales; family Longimicrobiaceae; genus Longimicrobium. Next base: position 1,292 of record JAHWJJ010000139.1, read on the forward strand.
CGATCTACTCGCCCGCGCCGGTGGCCGGCCCGGACGCTGGAACCCGTCCCGCGGGGTGTTCTGGCGCCGCGGCGAGCTACCGCGGCTGCTCGCGCGACGCGGTGACCACCAGGTCGCCGCGGCCGTTGTTGTAGACCTCGAACACCCAGTAGCGGTCGGGATCGTACAGCACCTCCGGCCACTGGTACGGTGCCTCGCCGTCCGCGCCCGCGGGGACGTGGTGCGCCAGCCGGGCGGGCTCGTCGGCGCGGACCGCGCGGTCCATCCAGGCGCACTGCCCCGGCGCCAGTCCCGCGGAGGCCGGCCCGGCGCTGCGCTCGAACATCAGCAGCGCCACGCGCTCCGGCCGCACCCACACGTTCAGCGACCGGGTGCCGCGGCACAGCAGCGGGTAGGTGCGCGGCGTGACGCGCTCCAGCCGCGGCGGCGGCGGCCGGTCCGGCCGCGGGGCGATCTGCGCCTGTGCGGCGGGCGCGGCTGAAAGCACGCCAAAGGCCAGCAGCACGGGGAGGAGGGTGGAGGCGCGGAGGGGCATTGGGTTCTCCTGGATGGGAGGAGCGGCGGCGGTGGAGCCGCGGGGGATCAGCAGTGTAGCGCACCGGGCGCACCGGCGGTAGACGGAAGGATTCCGCAGAGTGGACGCACCCTACCGGAACGCATCCTGCGCCCGCGTTTCCGCCCACCGGAAACCGGAAGGGGAGGATACAACGCATGATGCGCCGGATTGCCATCCTGACCGCGGCCCTGGTCGCGCCGTCGATCACCGCCGCCTGCGACGGACGCGAGGGGCCGCGCGCCGCCCGCTCGGCCCCCATCGAGCGCGACTGGGCGCACATCGAGCAGCGCGACACGCTGGTGCTGCTGGCCACCTACAACTCCACCAGCTACTTCCTCTACCGCGGCCAGCCGATGGGGCTGGAGTACGAGACGGTCCAGGCCTTCGCGAAGGACAACGGGCTGGAGCTGCGCACGGTGCTGGTGCGCAACCGCGACGAGATGTTCGAGCGGCTGCGCGCAGGCGAGGGCGACGTGCTGGCCGGGCGCGTGGTCCCGGTGCGCGACGAGCGCGAGCGGATCGCCTTCACGGCGCCCCTGTACCGCAGCGCCGCCGCCATCGTGCAGCAGGCGGCGCCCCTCGCGCAGGCCGGCCTGCCGTCGGGCGTGGACTCCATCCTCCGCGCCCGCCAGCCGGTCCGCGTGCGCGCGAAGGAGATCGCCACGATCGACCAGCTGCAGGGCGAGCGGGTGCACGTGGCCCAGGGCACTGCGCCCCAGGCCCGGCTGATCGAGTTGAACGACCAGCTCACCGGCGACGTGCACGTGGTGGCCGTTGAGGCGCCCGTGGCCGACGAGGCGCTCATCCGCCGCGTCGCGCGCGGCGAGATCGCGCTGACGGCCACCCACGAGGACCTGGCGCGCCTCACGTCCGCCCGCTTCGAGAACATCTCCGTGCAGCCGACCGTGGGCGACAGCTTTCCGGTGGTGCTGGCGGTGCGCGAGAACAGCCCGCAACTGCTGGAGCGGCTGAACGCGTGGATCGGGGAGAACGAGCAAAAGATCGGTGAGCTGTACCAGAAGTACTTCGTGGACCGGCGCGGCTACCGCGAGCGCATCGAGAGCGAGTACCTGACGTCGGAGACCGGCCGGCTCTCGCCGTTCGACGCGCTGCTGCGGCAGGCGGCGGCGCAGCTGGGGTGGGACTGGCGGCTGCTGGCCTCGCAGGCGTACCAGGAGTCGCGCTTCGACCCGCGGGCGCAGTCGTGGGCCGGGGCGCAGGGGCTGCTGCAGCTGATGCCCGCCACCGCGCGCGAGAACGGCGTGCGCGACCCGTTCGATCCGCAGCAGAACGTGGCCGGCTCCATCCGCTTTACGCGCTACCTGCAGGAGTACTGGGCCGACAAGATTCCCGATCCGGAACAGCGCCTTCGCTTCGTCCTCGCCTCGTACAACACGGGCGTGGGGCACGTGGAGGACGCGCGACGGCTGACGGCCAAGAACGGCGGGCGCGACACGGTGTGGAGCGACGTGGCGTACTGGCTGCTGCAAAAGTCAAGGCGGCCCGTGTACACCGACCCCGTGGTGCGCTACGGCTTCAGCCGCGGACTGGAGCCCGTCACCTACGTCTCCGCCGTGATGGACCGCTTTGCCCACTACCGGGAGTTCGTCCGGCCCGGAGCCGACCCCGCGGGCGCGGCTCCGGAGGGGTGAGGGCGCGGCGATGAAGGAGCTGGTCGCGGCCACGGCCGCCTTCGCCATGTTCCTGTTCTCGGGGGGCCTGTGGATCGGCATCGCGCGGCTGGTGCCGGAGGGCACGCCCCGCTCCGTGCTGCTGGTAGGCGTCGGCGCCCTGTTCGCCGGCGTGTTCATGTGGCTGCTGATCTCGCGGGTGCGCCTGATCCTCGCGGGAGAGGGGAACATGCTGCGCCACGGCGCCGTGGCGGTGCTGGAGCTGGCGCTGATGCTGGGCGCCTTCGCGGCCGTCTACCAGATCCTGGGCATCCAGGACAACACCCGTCCCGGCCGGCCCCTTTCGCATGCGTACTTCGACAGCCTCTACTACTCCGTCGTCACCTTCACCACCCTGGGATACGGCGACTTCTATCCGCGCGGCGTGGGGCGGGTGCTGGCCGGGATGGAGGCACTCACCGGCTACGTGATCCTGGGGATGATCGCCTCCACCGCGGCCTCCGTCATTTCCCCCTACAGCCGCGCCGGCAAGGGCGAGCCGCCGGAGGAGGGCGAGGTGGTGGAGTGATAGAGTGATGGAGTGATGGAGTCGATTCACCTCCAGCGCCACCGGCGGGCTGTCGGGACGCGGGCGGGCGTGGTAACGTGTGGGAGCGCACCGATCCCGCACCATCAGAACGGACCACGCATGCCGCAAGAGAGCCCGGACCTGCACGGAAACGCGCCCGACGACTGCCCGGTGGCGCTGCTGGTGATCGACATGATCAACGACCTGGAGTGGCAGGGCGGCGAGAACGTGGTGCAGCCGGCCGAGGCCGCGGCGGAGCGCATCGCCGCGCTCAAGAAGGAAGCGCGGGCGCGCGGCATTCCCGTCATCTACGCCAACGACAACTTCGGCAAGTGGCGCTCGGATTTTCGGGAGGTGGTAAAGCACTGCCTGGACGACGGCGTGCGCGGCCAGCGCGTGGTGGAGCTGCTGCGCCCGGAGCGCGAAGACTACTTCGTCCTCAAGCCCAAGCACTCGGCGTTCTTCGAAAGCACGCTGGCCACGCTGCTGGAGCACCTGGGCACGCGGCACCTGATCCTGACCGGCCTTACCGCCGACATCTGCGTGCTGATGACGGCCAGCGACGCCTACATGCGCGGCTACCGCGTGCACGTGCCGCCGGACTGCGTGGGGTCGCTGGAGCCGATCGACACCACGCAGGCGCTGCGCTACATGCAGCGCGTGATCGACGCCGACCTCACCCCATCCGCCGAGCTGGACCTGGACGCCATGGCCCGGGAGCCGGCGGCCTCCGGAGTGGAGTGACGGGAGTCTACCGCTGATCCGCTGATTGGTCGGCGCCGCGCGCGCCACGCGCGATCAAAGCGCCGTTCAACCTCCGCCAAGGGTTTTTGGGGGAGGTGCGAGCCTGAGCGAGCGGAGGGGGTGCGGCGCGGTCGAACCATGGTGCTGAAAATGCCGCGCCTCGCGTCTTTCCATCCGCGAGCGCCCGCACGATTCGCCAGCGGCTGGACCCGGTTCGCGCGACCGAGCACAGGCTGCCGGGCGGTCGTCGACTCAGCAGGCGGAGGGGGCGGGGACGCGCGGCGGAGCGGCGCCGGAGGCGACCACGCGCTGCAGCCAGTCGTCCACCCGCTGCCGCGCGCCCCGAAGCGTGTGGGGACGGTGCCCGCCGCCCGGGTACGTAACCATCTCCCACAGCGGCACCGGCCGGCCGATGCGCTCCAGCGCCTGGATCAGGCGCCGGCTGTGGACGATGGGCACCTCGTCGTCGCGGGTGCCGTGGTGAATCTGGGTGGGCGGCAGGCGGTCCGCAAAGTACACGGGCGAGCGGCGCAGCAGCTCCGAGCGCGCGCGCTCCACCGTCGTGCGGCCGTCGCGCAGGGCGAAGAGCACGCTGTCGGCCAGGTAGCCCGCGCCCGGTAGCTTCGGAATGCGGCTGCGCAGCGCCCGGTCCGCCAGGCGGCGCACTTCGGGAAGGTAAAAGTCCGTGGGACCGAAGTAGTCCACCACGCCCTTCACCCGCGGGTCGCGGATGGCCATCAGCAGCGCCACGCCCCCGCCCCGGCTGCGCCCGAAGACGGCGATGCGCGTGCTGTCCGCCTCCGGCACCTGCTCCAGCACCGTGCTCAGCAGCGCCATGGCGTCGTCCACGTCGCGGTCCCACGGGCTGGGGCGCCCTTCGGAGCGGTAGCGGCGCAGCGGCCGCATGGTCAGCCGCTCCGAGCGGTACGACGGCAACACCTGGATCCACCCCTCGGAAATCGGCCCCTCGCGGACGAAGTTGTAGCCCGACGTCCCCTTGTCGCCGCCGTGCGCGATCACCAGCACCGGCAGCCGCCGTCCCTCCGCGCCCGCCGGAATGCGCACCGCCCCGTAGTGCCGCAGCCCGTCGACCGTGTGGGAGAGGACCAGGGTCCGCCCGCCGCGCCCCTGGTCCGTCCACTCCACCCGCGCATCGTGCGAGCGGGTGTCGCGCCGCGCCCACTCCGCCTCCACCGCGCAGATCTCCGCCTGCGTGGGCGCGGCGAACAGCACGTCCCCCAGCGCCTGCGCATCCCCCGGGGCCAGCCGCGCCGCGCACGCGGAGAGCGTGGTGGCCAGGGCCGCGGCGATGCAGGCGCGGGCGATGCGGCCGACCGGCGAGGCAACTTTGTGGGGCCCGCCCGGGGCACTCATGCTCATACGATCCGCTGAAAGAGGCTCATCGCAGACTTCATTGCAGCGCGCCCCTCGAACGAACCGTGACGCGATGCGGTGTTCCAGCGCCGGGGCCAGCGATGCGCGCGCCGGACTAGGTTCCTCGGCCGGCGCGCCGCAGATCCAGCACACGTCAGGATCGCGCGGGGCGCCTTCGTAAGGATGACAACCCGCTTCGCCTGAGCCAAAGATCACCTGCCACATGGCCGTCCGAGCCAGCAGCGTTGGCGGACCCCCTGCCATGCGCTGACAACTCCCCTCCCCCGCGCACTTTGCGGGGGAGGGGCCGGGGGTGGGGGGCGCCGGGCGTGCCGCACCACCGCCTGGTCCTGTCCCCGTGCCATGGCCGGTTAGCTCGTTGCGGGAACGGGGGCCTGCGGCCGGCCTTCCGCCAGGGCGGCGACGGCGTACCCCGTGAGGGCGGCGGCGAGGGAGACCAGGTAGGGGTACGCCAGATCCAGCACGTACGCGCCCAGCACCCACGCCACCACGCCCGCCAGCAGCGCGGCCGCCGCGCTCCACGCGCCGCCCCAGCGCGAGAACAGCCCGATCGCCAGCGCTACGAAGATCCCCGCGCTCCCGAACGCCGACGCCTCCTCCACCAGCGCGTACACGCCCTCCGCGTACAGCGCCATCCCGTACGCCAGCACCCCGAACGTGGCCACGCCCCAGCGCGCCACGCGCACCTTCTGCGCGTCCGTCATCCCCGGCCGCAGCGGCACGATCAGGTTGTGCGACATCAGCCCGGAGGCCACCAGCAGCGCGCTGTCCACGGTCGAGAGGATGGCCGACACCAGCGCGCCGGCGAAGAGCACGTACAGCACGCCCGGCAGGTACTGCGCCGCGATGCGCGGCAGGACCTGCTCCGGGTGCTCCAGCCCGGGAACCAGCGCGGGCCCCATCAGCCCCAGCGTGACCGGGATCGTCCCCAGCAGCAGGTACATCCCCCCCGCGATCAGCGACGAGTTGCGCGCCACCTGCGGCGTGCGCGTGGCGATCACCCGCTGCACCAGTTCCGCCGCCAGCACCGAGCCGCAGACGGGGATCGCCCAGGCCTCCACCGTCGCCAGCAGCGTCGCCTCTGGCCCGCCGAAAAAGCGCAGCCGCTCCGCCGGCACCTGCCGCAGCGCGTCTACCCCCACGTCCGCCAGGACGATCGCGAAGAGGACGATCAGGCCCACGATCAGCGCGATCCCCTGCACCAGGTCCGTCCACGCGTCCGCCAGCAGCCCGCCGAACGCCGTGTACGCGATCACGATCAGCGCCGCCGCCGTAATCGTGAACGTCACCTCCAGTCCAGAGGCCGCGGACAGCACTTGGCCGAAGGCGCGGATCTGCGCGGCGGCCCAGAGCAGCGACGTGGGGATCATCAGCACCACCGCCAGCCGCTCCACGCCGGGCGAAAAGCGCTGCCGGAACAGGTCAGCCAGGGTGGTCAGCTTCCTTCGCCAGAGCGGGACGGCGAAGACCAGGCCCATCACCAGCAGGCACGCGCCGTAGCCGAACGGGTCCGCCGTGGCGCCGCTGAGCCCGTCGCCGTAGATGGCGCCCGCGGCGCCGATGGTGGTCTCCGCGCCGAACCAGGTGGCGAAGATGGTGAAGACGGCCAGCCCGTACCCCAGGCTGCGCCCTGCCACCAGGTAGTCCGTCTCCGTCCGGATGCGGCGCGATACGTAGATGCCGATGGCGAACTGGAACACCACGTATCCCAGCACGCCCAGCAGGACCAGGCTCACGAAGGATCAGGTGTTCAGGACGCCGCGTGCGAGCAGCAGTGCGACGCGTGAAAGCGCCCCCCCTTCATCCCGAGAGAGCGCACGCACGCAACTCGAGCGATCACGATCCCCCGCGCGCGACCGAAGGACCTTCTCGCCCCCCGCAGGAGGGACGTGCTGCCGCGGAAAATTCCAGCCCCACCCTCCGCCGGAAGGTCCCTTCGGCCGCCGCCCTGGATCCTGCAGGAGGGAAGCACCGGCGCGGCGGCGCCCTCAGAGTGCAAAAGCCCCGACGTGCGGCCAGGCGTTCAGCAGGTGTGGCAGGCTGCGCGACGCGCCCCCTCCGCTCGCTCGGGCTCGCACCTCCCCCAAACACCCCTGGGGGAGGTTGAACTGCGCTTTCATCCGCAGACGGTGCGCGCAACGCCGGATGACTCAGGATGACGGGTTCTCGAATGGTCTGGCTTGGCAGCACCGATCAGGGTGCGGCCACGCTCAGCTGGTACGTGCCCGCGCCGCCGGGGCCGAACGACGTCGCCTGGATCACGTAGCGGCCGTCCTCGGGAAGCTCGATCTCGAGCGCGGAGTCCAGCCCCTCGCCGTCCTCGGCGTCGTCGTTGGACGCGATCTCCTGGAACACGCCGCCCACCATCCGCCCGATGCTCAGGTAGGTGTCGAAATCCTCCGCGCGCAGGTCCAGGCGCAGCCGCTCGCCCGCGCGCCCGGTGTACACGTACGCATCGTACCAGCGGCCGTCGTCCAGCTCGGCATCGCCCTCTTGCAGCGCGCCCGTGGCGGTCTCGCCGCGGCGGATGGGCGTGGTGCTGGGCGGGGGCGCGGGGGCACGCTCCTCGGCCGTCAGCGTGTACTCGCCGGTGACGGGGCCATAGGCGCCCGCGCGGATGTAGTAGTCTCCCGCCGCGGGAAGGGTGGCCGTGAGCATGTTGGGCCCGGGCGTCACGTCCTCCATGGGCTGGAACTCCCCGTTCTCGAGGGTTCCCAGCTCGATGGAGGGATAGTAGTCGCCCATCTCCATCCGCACCCGCAGGCGCTGCCCGGCGCGTCCCTGAAAGCGGTACAGGTCATAGAAACCGTCGGCGCCCTGCTCTTCGTACTCGGCGTCGTCTTCCGACAGCTGGCCGCGCACGGGGGTGCCCAGGGTAAAGGCCTGCGGCCGCGGCGGGCGGATGGTGGAGGTGTCCAGCCGGAGGGTGAACGCGCCGGTGCCCTCTTCGGGCAGCGACTGCGCCAGGAGCAGGTAGGTGCCCGCCGAGGGGACGGTAAAGCGCAGGCGGGAGCCGGTGCCCTCGCCGGAGCCGTCGTCGTCCATCAGCATGTGGTCGGTAATCCCGCCCACGGTGCGCGCCAGCGTGAGGAAGGCGTCGAAGTCGCCGGACTCCAGCGAGGCGATGTAGCGGCGTCCGGGTGAGGCCTGGAACTGGTAGACCTTGAAGCGGCCCCGCTGCCACATGGCCGGGTCGGTTTCGGCGAGCACGCCCGACACGCTCTGCCCCACGCGAAGGGTGGGGAACGCGCCACCGGGCTGCGCGTGCGCGGGCGCCGCGATCGCGCACGCCAGCACCAGGCCGGCCGCCGCGGTACGGAGGGTCCTCATGGCTTGCACCTGTTGCGAAGATTGGAGGCGGGTGGATCAGGACGGGGTCCAGCGGCGGCAAGATAGGCGCGCGCCGCGTAAACGGACAAGGGGGACGTGTCTGGACGAAACCGAGGGATGATGCGCGCGAACCTCATTCCCTGTTCCGTGACGCGGCGTAGCCGGAACCAAACAGGACGAACGGCGGTTTGGGGCGTGTCCCTCCGCT
>JAHWJJ010000140.1 GCA_019348475.1 Gemmatimonadota bacterium
CGAGCGCAAGCCGCTGCTGTGGATGTGGCAGATGTTCGACCGCAGCCCGCTCGGCGGGAACGTGCACGTGGGGGTGCGGTTCCGAAGGACGCTGGCGCCGTTCATCTTTGCGCGGGTGGGGCGCAACTTCAAGGCGTTCCACTTCGTGGAGTTCAGCTACGGCTACAACCTGGAGGTGGGCGACGACGTAGTGGTGCACCGCAACGTGCTGCTGGACGACCGCGGGGGCATCGTGCTGGGGAACGGCGTGTCGATCAGCGACTATGCCAACATCTACTCGCACACCCACTCCATCGTGGAGCAGGCGGACGTCAGCAACCTGAAGACGGTGATCGGCGACGGCGTGCGCATCACCTACCACGCAACAGTGCTGGCGGGCACCCACGTGGGTGACAACGCGATGGTGGGCGCCATGGCGCTGGCCACCAAGGACGTTCGCCCGTACCACGTGAACGTGGGCATCCCCGCCAAGTCCGTCCGGGTGAAGCCAAACGCGCCGCCGGAGGCGTACAAGGTGACGCTACGGAAGGGGGAGGAGGGGAGTGCGTGAGTGCGAAAGTGCGAAAGTGCGAAAGTGCGAAAGTGCGAAAGTGCGAAAGTTCCGAAAAGTCCGAATGTGCGTGAGTGTGTGAGCGGCTGACGTGGGCTCCGCCCTGCCCCGCACGCCAGAGCCCCGTCCCGGCGCCGCGTCAGCGACGCCGCACCTCGTGCGCGCGCCGGCAACGCGCAACGCCGTGCCGCCGCGGCAGGCGGTTCCATCGGCGGCTGCCGCGCGCTCCGGATCCGGCACACGAAGGCCCTCCTTTACTATTTACGCTTCGCGACATATTATGAGAAAGCGACGGACCTGGCGCTCGGCCCGGTCCGCAACGCGGTATGGACCTACGTGAGCGGGAGGCGAGAATGCGCAAGCTCAGGCTGGACCTGGACGCGGTGACGGTCGAGTCGTTCGAGACCTCGGCGCGCGCCCGGGTGCCCGGGACCGTAGTCGGGCTGGAGACCCACGGGGGCCGCACGGAGTGCCACATCAACACCTGCCAGTTCAACACCTGCATCGGGATGGAGTGCACCTACCTGGGCGACACGAGCCGGGAGTACCCCTGCGAGAGCGAGGGCGACTGCGCGACGGTGCCGGACGACCAGTGTTCGGCCGACTGCCCCATGGAGTGAGGCGGCCAGCCGCTGCAGGACGACGGCAGAAGCCCCGTCCGGAGCATCCGGACGGAGCTTCTGACGGAACGCCGCGCCGCCGGGCGGTCACGCGGCCGCGGCGTGCGCCTCCTCCGTCCGTTCGGCGGGGCGGAAGGTGAGCTGCGCCGCCCCGGGCTCGCGGGCCACCACCACCGTGTCGCCGTCGTCGAACTCGCCCTCCAGCACGTGCAGCGCCAGCGGGTTCTGCACCAGCCGCTGGATGGCGCGCTTGAGCGGCCGCGCGCCGTACGCGGGGTCGTACCCCTCCTCCGCGATCAGCGCCTTTGCGTCGTCGGTGATCCGCAGCGACAGCTTGCGGTCGGCCAGCAGCCGCTCCAGCCGCCTCAGCTGCAGGTCCACGATGGTCTTCAGCTCGCCGCGGCCCAACGGGCGGAACACGATCACGTCGTCCACGCGGTTCAGGAACTCCGGCCTGAAGTGCCGCCGCAGCTCGCCCAGCACCGCGTTCTCCACCTCCTGCGCCGTCTCGCGGTCCGCCAGCCGCGCGGCCTGCTCCAGGATCATGGGGCTGCCGATGTTGCTGGTCATGATGATGACCGTGTTGCGGAAGTTCACCACCCGCCCCTGGCTGTCCGTGGCCCGGCCGTCGTCCAGGATCTGCAGCAGGATGTTGAACACGTCCGGGTGCGCCTTCTCGATCTCGTCGAACAGCACCACGCTGTACGGGCGCCGCCGCACCGCCTCCGTCAGCTGCCCGCCCTCCTCGTAGCCCACGTACCCCGGCGGCGCGCCGACCAGGCGGCTGACGGCGTGCTTCTCCATGTACTCGGACATGTCGATGCGCACCATGGCCTCTTCGTCGTCGAAGAGGAACTCGGCCAGCGCGCGCGCCGTCTCCGTCTTGCCCACGCCCGTGGGGCCCAGGAAGATGAAGGAGCCGATGGGCCGGTTGGGGTCCTGCATCCCCGCGCGGCTGCGGCGCACCGCGTTGGCGACCGCCTGCGTGGCCTCGGGCTGGCCGATGACGCGCTCGTTCAGGTGCTGGTCCAGCTTGGCCAGGCGCGCGCGCTCGCTCTGCACCATGCGGCTCACCGGGATCCCCGTCCAGCGCGAAACGACCTCGGCGATGTCGTCCACGTCCACCTCTTCCTTCAGGAAGCGGGAGGTCTCCTGCAGCTCCGCCAGGCGCGCCTCGTCGCCCTCGATCTCCTTCTGCAGCTGCGGGATGGTGCCGTACTGCAGCTCCGCGGCGCGGTTCAGGTCGCCCGTGCGGCTGGCGCGGTCCAGCTCCACCTTCAGCTCGTCCAGCTTCTCCTTCTTTTCGCGCAGGTCCTGGATCACCTGCTTTTCGCTCTGCCACTGCGCCTTCATCCCCGACGAGCGCTCGCGCAGCTCGGCCAGCTCCTGCTCCAGCCGCTGCAGCCGATCGCGACTCTCGGCGTCGCTCTCGCGCCCCAGCGCCTGCCGCTCGATCTCCAGCTGCACGATCCGCCGCTCCACCTCGTCGATCTCCTGCGGCAGCGAGTCGATCTCGATGCGCAGCCGGCTGGCGGCCTCGTCGATCAGGTCGATGGCCTTGTCCGGGAGAAAGCGGTCGCCGATGTAGCGGTTGCTGAGCGACGCCGCCGCCACGATGGCGGGATCGGTGATGCGCACGCCGTGGTGCACCTCGTAGCGCTCCTTCAGCCCGCGCAGGATGGCGATGGTGTCCTCCACCGACGGCTCGCCCACGAAGACGGGCTGAAAGCGCCGCTCCAGCGCCGCGTCCTTTTCGATGTACTGGCGGTACTCGTCCAGGGTGGTGGCGCCGACCAGGCGCAGCTCGCCGCGGGCCAGCGCCGGCTTGAGCATGTTCCCCGCGTCGGGCGAGCCCTCCGTCTTTCCGGCGCCCACGATGGTGTGCAGCTCGTCAAGAAAGACGATGAACTTGCCCTCGGCGTCGGAGAGCTCCTTGAGCACGGCCTTCAGCCGCTCCTCGAACTCGCCGCGGTACTTGGCGCCCGCCAGCATGGCGCTGATGTCCAGCGAGATCAGCGTCTTGTCGCGAAGCCCCTCGGGGACGTCGCCGTTCACGATGCGCTGCGCCAGCCCCTCGGCGATGGCCGTTTTGCCCACGCCCGGTTCGCCGATGAGCACCGGGTTGTTCTTGGTCCGGCGCGAAAGCACCTGCACCACCCGGCGGATCTCCTCGTCGCGGCCGATCACCGGGTCCAGCTTGCCGCGGCGCGCCCGCTCGGTGAGATCGGTCGAAAAGCGCTGCAGCGCCTGATACTTCTCTTCCGGGTTCTGGTCCGTTACGCGGTGGCTGCCGCGCACCTGCTCCAGCGCCTGCACCAGCGCCTGGCGGGTGGCGCCCTGCGCGCGCAGCGGGTCGCGGACGCTGAAGCCCTTTTCCGCCAGGCCCAGCAGCAGGTGCTCGGTGCTGATGTACTCGTCCTTCAGGTCGCGCGCTTCCTTTTCGGCGCGGTCCAGCACCTCGTTCAGCTCGCGGCTGATGGTGGGGTTCGCGCCGCCGGACTGCTTCGGCAGCCGCGCTCGCGCGGCCTCCACCTCGCTCTTCAGGCGCGCGACGTTCACGCCCACCTTCTGCAGGATGGGGACGACGATTCCCTCGTCCTGCTCCAGCAGCGCCGACAGCAGGTGCAGGTCCTCGATGCTGGGGTTCCCCGCCTTGCGGGCCTCGCCGGCCGCGGACTGGACGGCCTCTGCCGATTTGACGGTCAGTCGCTCCAGGTTGATCATCGCTCCTCTAAATCGAAGACATCCAGTGTGTTACCATTCGCCAGCGACGGCGCCGTTTGGGTGGGATCTCCCTCTCCACCGCGCGCGCCGCAGGGCGTCGCTGAGGTCGAGAAAAACAAGTTCCGTACCGGCCGCGAACTGCCATGCCGTCAGTCTCCGGCAGAGCACGTCCCTCAGCCGACCATGAGACGGAGCAGAGAAGCCTGGTGTACAAATTCCGGGCGTGCTGCTACTCCGTCCTGGAGTAGCGAAGCCCGACGACGAGAGGGCCCCGCCGCTGCGCAGCCGGCGGGGCCTCCGCGTTAACGCCGCCCTGGTCAGCGCCCGACGGCGGCGCGATGGTGGCCCCCTGCAGGCGGTCCGGCAGTACGGCCATCAGTCGTGCAGCGCACCACTCGGAAATTCCCGGGCGCCTTTCAGATCGGCGTTCTCAGCTGCCAGGAATCTGCTCACCCGAAAGCGCGTGGTATTCGAGCGCCCTCATCCATCCACCTTCGTCTCGCCGGTCCCGAGGTTCGGGAGCCCGTCAGCGGGCAGCCACGGCGCGGTGGTCACCCGCCAGTCCGTTTTCCTCGCCCGCCGGACGGACGGGCGGCCTCTCTGGATAAAAGCGGATCGCGTCGAACTCATCGAGCAGCGCGTCCAGGTACTGCTCCACCACATCCTGCACTTCAGGAGTGCCCCGGCGCTCGCGCGCCATCCGCTCGATCTCCTGCGCCGCCCTGACGTTTGCAACGGCCGGCTCGAAGAACGGCGTGCCCCGCAGGCGAGCCGGCTCCTCGGCAATCCGCTGCCGATTGAACTCGTCGTTCCAGTACAGGGGGCGTGGATGCGTGACGCTCAACATCGACACGTTGCTGTGCAGCGCGCCAGCGAGCCGGCTCCACGACTGCTCGGCGGCCGTGTTCTCCGGTGAGAGCAGCACCCCGATCAGCTCCCGGGACAGCGGGCGGTACGCAGGTGTATTCATCAGCCCACCTTCGTCTCTAAAAGCGCAAGCGCCAGCATCGGATGCATCAGGACTTCGCCCTCACGCTCGCAGAGAACGAGATCCGCGAAGTAGTCATCCCGATCGTTGTCCGCCAGCAGCAGATCGAACTCGGATTCACGCAAGTCACTCACCAGAAACTCACGCGATCCTTCCAGCCCGGAATTCGCGACGATCCGCCGGGACCGCGAAATCCGCCCGATGTCCACACGATAGAGCACCGGGTAAAACAGATCAATCCTGACAGACGCGCAGACCCGCTTCAGGCGGGCAGCGGTAATGTTGTCCAGCTTCCCCGCTGACTCCCGTGCTACTACACCATCAACGAGGCTCCGCCGCATGTCTCTCACGAACCGTGCGTGCGGATCGAGTTCGGCCCAGGGTTGGTAAAGAAGCCCGTAGATCTGGTACGGGTTGGAGGATCCTGGATTCGTCCCGTGCGGATAGAAGGCGTCCGCCAGCCAGGTGTAGTGCGTCCGCTCGTAGAAATAGTGGTTGAGGATCCACGCCAGGACCGGAACCGTGCCGTAGTAGTAGCGGGGCATGAATGCGGGCTCGGGGGCAGAGGAGGATGGGACAAGTAAACGGAGCGCACAACCAGAAACGTGTGCAGGACCGTGCCGAAAAGCAAGGCCCCGCCTCAAAAACTCACCCGTGGCGCATCAAGAGCGCGCGTTATGCGAGCGCCGCGCGCACCCTCACCGCCACGTCCGGAAAGTCGGCGAACACGCCGTCGACGCCGGCGGTGAAAAAGGCGGCGAGCTCGGCCTCCGCGTTCCCGTGCAGGCGGGGGAAGCCGGGCGCGGCGGGGTCGCCGGCGTGCAGGCCGGCGGGGAGAAAGTGGTTCTCGCTGCGAAAAGTCCACGGGTGCACCAGCAGGCCGGCCGCGTGGGCGTCGGCGACCAGGGTACCCGGCGCGGCCAGGCGCCCGCCCGCGTCCCGGGGGATCACGAGCGCCTTGTCGGGGCCGATGCCATCCGCGTACCCGGCGATCTCCGCCAGCCCCCGCGGCCTCGCGAGGTCCGCATACGTGCGCGGATCGCCTCCGCGCGCGAAGTCGTACGGGCGGCCGCTGGATTCCATCAGCTGGATCAGCCGCACCCGCGTCGAAGCGCGCAGCATGCGCAGGTTCTCCGTCTCGAACGACTGGACGAACACGGGCGCGTCCGCGTCCGTCCACCCCGCCCGCTCCAATGCGGACAGCAGCGGCTCCTCCAGCCCCACCCCGAGCGACTGGAACCAGCCGGGGTGCTTGGTCTCGGGATAGATGCCAATCGTCCTTCCGCGCGCCGCCGACTCACGCTGGACCAGGGCGACCACCTCCTCGAACGTCGGCACCTCGAAGCGCCCGTCGAATTCCGCGTTCCCGGGCCGCAGCTGCGGAAGGCGCTCGCGGGCGCGCAGCGTCTTCAGCTCCGCGAGGGTGAAATCTTCCGTGAACCACCCCTCCACCGCCACGCCGTCGATCACCTTGCTGGTGCGGCGCGCGGCGAGTTCCGGGTGCGCCGCCACGTCCGTGGTCCCGCCGATCTCGTTCTCGTGCCGGCAGACCAGGACGCCGTCCGCCGTGGAGACCAGGTCCGGCTCCACGAAGTCGGCCCCCATCTCGATGGCGAGGCGGTACGCCTCCAGCGTGTGCTCCGGCCGGTGACCGCTCGCGCCCCGGTGCGCGATGACGATGGGCGTGCCGTGGACGTGCATGGCGTACTTCGGTTGAGGTGGATCTCGCGCCCGACGCCGCGGAGCCGGAGAAAGAGCGCCTCGCTGCGTCTCTGCGTCCCGGCTTCGCAAGGTGTGGTGCACGGACGGACGGCGGACTCGCGACCCTGTCAGGCCGGGATCAGACCACCCTGCCCTTCCACCTGCCGCGCCTGAACACGACGGCGCTGACCACCGCCATCGTGCAGAACGCGACGGTGATCGCCAGGAACGCGCCCACCGGGCCGATGGCACGCGCCAGCAGGTACGCCAGCGGGATCTCGAACGCCCAGAACACGGCCAGGTTGATCCACGTGGGGGTCCAGGTGTCGCCCGCGCCGTTGAACGACTGCGTGAGCACCATGCCGTACGCGTACAGCGGGAACCCGGCCGCGATCACCCGCAGCGCGGCGGAGCCGTGGCGCACCACCTGGGGGTCGCTGGAGAACAGGCGGACGATGGGCCCGGCGAGCACGACGAACGCCAGCCCCACGGCACCCAGAAAGACCGCGTTGTACGCGCACGCCTTCCACACCGCGCGCTCGGCGCGCTCCGGTTTTCGCGCGCCCAGCCCCTGCCCCACCATGGTCGCCGCCGCGTTGCTCAACCCGAAGCTGGGAAGCAGGGCAAAGATCACCACGCGCATGGCCACCGTGTACCCGGCCAGCACCGGGCTGCCGAACGCGGCGACGATCCGCGCCAGGCCGATCCAGCTGGCGGTGCCGACCAGCATCTGCAGCGTCGCGGTGCCGGAGAGGCGAACGATCTGTCCCATCACGGCGAAGTCCGGCGCCAGGTGGCGCCGTCCCACGGGAATGCGTCCCTCCGGCCGCGTGAGCCGCCACATGGCGAACGCCGCGCCCGACGCGCGGCCGATGGTGGTGGCCACCGCGGCCCCGGTTACGCCCAGCCGCGGGAACGGCCCCAGGCCGAAGATGAAGCAGGGGCAGAGGACGATGTTGATCAGGTTCGCCAGCCAGAGCACGCGCATGGCGATGGCCGCGTCGCCCGCGCCGCGGAAGACGGCGTTCACCACGAACAGGACGATGATGGCCGCCTCGCCACCCAGCATGACGCGCGCGTAGCCGGTGCCGGTGCGGATCACTTCGGGCGACGCCCCCATCAGGGCCAGCAGCCGCGGCGCCAGCAGCGTGCCGGCGATCCCGAGCGCGGCGGAGACCACGAGCGCCAGGATGAGGGCCTGCACGGCGGTGTGGGCGGCGCCCTCCGGGTTCTTTTCGCCGATGCGGCGGGCCACCAGCGCCGTTGCGCCGATCCCCAGTCCCATGGCCAGCGCGTAGACCACGGCCAGCAGCGCCTCGGTAAGGCCCACGGCCGCCACTGCGTCCGCGCCCAGCCGGGAGACGAAGAAGATGTCGACCACCGCGAACACGCTCTCCATCGCCATCTCCAGCACCATGGGCACGGCGAGGAGAAGGATGGAGCGGCCGATGGGGCCGTCGGTGTAGTCCTGGTGCGAGCCGCGCAGCGCTTCGCGCACCGAGCTCCAGAAGCCCGGCGGCGGCGTGCCCGTCCCCGCGGCGGGAGAGGGCTCGTGAAAGGCAGACATTCCGGCCGATGCGGTTGCTTCCCCTGCGCCCGCGGAGCGACCGGCGCACCGGCGGACGCGACGGAGAGGTGATCAGAACAGGATGCCGGGAGGAAACGCGCACGGTCGGCGCGCGGTGCGTCTCGGGGGACGCGGGTGGAGGGAGGGCCTCCCGGAGGCTGCAACCCTGCCCGATCAGCGTACCTTCATCGACTCCGTGGCCTTCTGGGGAAACGGGCGCGGTGCGGCGAGATCGTCTCGCCGTGCCGGTGAGGAGCGACAAACCTACTGAAAACGGATGAAGCATCAAGCCCCCGCATCGCCCGAAACGGCGTCTCACGCAGGGGGCGCGGAGAACCCCCTCCTCAGCTGTTCTCCGCGACCTCCGCGCCCTCCGCGTGAGACCCGCAGTAGAACCGTGAGTGCACAGCAGACGGTGCGACGCGGTCTTCACGCTCGAGAGATGGACGAATGCGCCCCGGAGCCGCGCAGAGGCCCCGGGGCGCTTCGTCATCCAGCCATCCGTTCCGATCCCGAACTCCGTTGACCTCCGTGCAGAGTCCGGACGGGATCACGGACCCAGCAGGATGGCGTTCACGTAGAGCGGGTGCGTGGAGCGCCAGAAGAGGCGGAAGAGCGGGTCGTCGGCAAAGAGCACCACGCTCCCGCGCCCCAGCCGCTTGGTAACCAGCCACGACCCCTGCTCCAGCCGCCGCACGTTCTCGGGGCTGATGACGCCGGAAATGCGCGTGAGCCGCTCGGGAAAGTACGCCACCGTCTCCACCCCCGCCGCCGGTTCGAACACCGTGGTTCCCGCGTGCAGCGCGAACGTCTCGCCCGGCCGGCCGTCCATCCCCGCGCCGAACGCCAGCGGGTGCGCCGGGTCCAGCCGCAGGGGAAGGATGGCGCCGGGCACCTCCTGCCGCCATTCGCGCCGCTGCCGCTCTTCGCGCCCGGCCAGGAACCGGGCGCGCTCGTTGGCCGCGCTGTCGGCGCGGGCGCCCTCGCGCACCTTGACCTCCGCCATCCCCGCCACGGCCTCGGCCCCGCCGGCCACGGCGATCAGCCGTCCCCCGCCCTGCACCCACGCCTTGAGCGCCTCGTCCGCGCCGCGCAGCGCGCGCGACGACGCGTCCGGCAGCACGATCACGTCGTACTCGGAAAGGTCCAGCGACGCCAGGTCCGATGCCAGCAGGGCGTCGAAGGGCATCCCCAGCTGCTGCTCCAGGAAAAACCAGTGCGCGCCGAACGAGGTGGGCGAAACGCCCTCGCCCGCGACCACGCCCAGCCGGGGCAGCTCCACCCGGGCCACGTTCTCGCTCCCCAGGTCGATGCCGGCCTCGGCCATTCCGCTGGCCACGGAGCGCACCAGCCCGCCCAGCCCGGCCGCCGTCACCCGCGCCTGGACCGTGTCGTTCCCCCGCGCGGGGATGAACCAGGTGCCCGCCGGCCAGCTGCGCCCGCCGAAGGTGGACGCCTTCCCCAGCACCCGGGCGCGGCCTCCGCGCTCCAGAAAGCGCACCATGGGCGCGGAGGCGGCGTCGCCCGGGGCCACCAGGTAGCCGACGCCAGGCGCGGGGGCCGCGAGGTC
>JAHWJJ010000141.1 GCA_019348475.1 Gemmatimonadota bacterium
GCTCCAGCAGCCGTCCGGGCCAGCCGTCGCCGCTGGCGGGGAGCGTCGCCAGCTCGCCGACCCGCCGCGCGGCGCCGGCGGCCTGCGCCGCCAGCAGCCGCGCCGCCTCGCGCTCCCAGTCGCCGCGCGGGCGCTGCCCCGCCCCCGCCAGCCCCTGCCGCAGGCCGTCGTGCCGCCACTGCTCCAGGTCGTCCAGCCCGGCCCGGACGCGCTCCTCGCGCTGCGCCGCGCGCTTCGCCTGCGCGGCGGGGTCCGGCGCGCGGTCGGCGTCGGGCGGGGGGGCGGCCTTTTCCGCCTTCTTCTCCGCGCGCGCCTCGCGCATGGCCAGCCACTCGGCCACCCACGCGGGCTCCGCCTCCGCCTCGCCAACCAGCGCGGGCTGGGCGG
Source organism: Gemmatimonadota bacterium (assembly GCA_019348475.1). Taxonomy (GTDB): domain Bacteria; phylum Gemmatimonadota; class Gemmatimonadetes; order Longimicrobiales; family Longimicrobiaceae; genus Longimicrobium. Next base: position 388 of record JAHWJJ010000141.1, read on the forward strand.
CGTAGAGGAAGAGGAGGCCCAGGCCGTGCTTGCAGGGGAACTTGCGGCTGGGGCAGCTGCAGCGGAACGCGGGCTCCGCCGCGTCCACGATCACCTGGTACGGCCTGGACCCGCTCCCCTGGCACTCCCCCCACAGGGCGCGGGCGTCGCGGCCCAGCAGCACCCATTTGCGCGGGCTCGCCAGCCCCTGGCCCGCCCTGGCGGATGCGGGATCGGGCGCCATGGCGGCCACCTGGTCCACCGTCCACGCGGTCAGGGTCATGCGGTGCGGAGCGCGGCGTGTGCGCGCGGCGAAGGGACGCTCAAGCGGGGACGACCAGGATGGGAATGACGTGGATTGCACCGGACGCGGGCCGGAGGGGAAAGCATGGCGCGGCGGGCTGGATTCCACAAGGCGCGGCGGGCGGCGTGAGCGAGGGCGTGAGCGGCTGAAGCCGCCGCTGTGACTGCGGCAACCCTGTCTCCGCGCCGAGGCGCGGCACGGAACAGGGCTTCACCCGCTCGCGCGGGCACCGCGCTACGCGACCCGCAGGGGATACGGCGGCCGAACTCTGGCAGCGGCGAAGTTCATTCGCTTCGGCGCGGACTTCGTGTGTGTTGCGGCGCATTTGTCCATTCGCCGGTGCCCTCTCACCGCGCCCGCCCCTCTCACATCAGCCATCCCAGCCGTTCCAGCAGCGCCAGGACGAGCGGCGCCAGGACGGCGGTGAAGACGCCCATCAGCCCGATGGCCAGGCCGCTGCTGGCGGCTTCCACCTCCCCCTCCTCCGCGGCGCGGGCGGTGCCCACGCCGTGCGCCGCCGCGCCCATCGCAAGGCCGAAGGCGGTCCGGCTGCGCACGCCCGCGGCGCGCAGCAGCGGCGGCCCGATCACCGCGCCCAGCACGCCGGTAAAGATCGCCACGACCGCGGAGAGCGCGGGAAGCCCGCCCACGCGCTCCGCGATGCCGATGGCGATCGGCGTCGTGACCGCGCGCGGCGCCAGGGAGCGCACCACCGGCCCGGACGCGCCGAGCAGGGCGGCCACCAGCGTGGCGGAGAGCGTGCCGATCGCCGCGCCGGCGAGCAGCGAGAGGAGCAACGCCCTGCCGCGGCGGCCGATCTCCTCCATCTGCCGCGCGAGCGGGAGCCCCAGCGCGACGACGGCGGGACCCAGGAAAAAGGTGAGGATGCGCCCGCCGCGGTCGTACTCCTCGTAATCGATCCCCAGCACCCTGAGCGCGGCGATCAGCACCATGATGGAGACGAGCACCGGGTGCAGCCAGACGGACTTCAGCCGCCGCTGCAGCCCCCGCGCGGCGGCGTAGACGGCGAGCGTGGCGGCGAGGGCGAGGAGCGCGGCCGCGGCGTCAGCCACCGCGTTCCATCCGCTGCTGCATCCACCCCACCACCAGCAGCACCGCCACGGTGCTCGCCGCGCTCCCGGCGAGGATGGGGAGCCACTCGCGGCCCAGCAGTCCGGCGTACACCATCACCCCCACGCCCGCGGGGACGAAGAGCAGCGCCATGTTGCGGATGAGCAGTTCCGCCGCGGGCCGCACCGCGCGCTCCGGGATCCAGCGCATCCGCAGGCCGCGCGCCAGCATCAGCATCCCCGCCACGCTCCCTGGCAGCGGCAGCCGCAACGCCCGCGCGAAGGCATCCCCCATCCACAGAAAGGCGAGCAGGATCAGCAGGCCCAGCAGGTGATGGGCGGCGCGGCGAAGATCAGGTCTGTTGCCGATCACATCCGCTAACCGGTTCCATCGGATTCCGCCCGCGGGTGCGTGGCCGCGGTGCAGTCCCCGCAGGCGGCGCGCAGGCGGACTTCGCGAATCTCCAGCGGCGGATTCATTCGCTCCGGCGCGGACGCGGGCGATTCGCGCATGCGATTCGGGACGGGGATCATCCCGCACAAGGTCGTCGCGCCGCCGCGCCGGGGCAAGCGCGGATCGGGCTGCGCACAAGACCCTTGATCGGAACCCATCCTGCTAGTAGACTAGCACGTGCTAGTCTACTAGCATGCCTTGCGCCGGGGCCCGGCGACGGGCGTGCGTCTCTCCTGCTCCGGATGAACCGATGCCGATCAAGCTCATCGTCCTCGCCGTCCTCCTCGCCTGCCCGTGCGTCGCTGGCGCGCAGTGGTACGATCCCGCCTCGGGGCAGAGCCCGATGGTGCTGATGGCGGGGCCGGCGGACGGGGTGGCCTACTACGAGATGCTGGAGCGGGCGCGGGCGCTGAGCCAGGAGCGCCGGTTCGCCGAGGCGGAGCCGCTGCTGGACCAGCTGGTCCGCGACTATCCGCGCGACCCGGAAACCTGGACCATGCTGGGCCGCGCCCGCTACCGCCTCGGCAAGTTCCGCGAGGCCGCCGAGGCCTGGGAGCGGGCCGGCCCGCTGATCGGCTGGGACCTGGAGCACGCGAACGGCTACCGCGTGGCGCTGGCCCTGGCGGCGGCGGGGGACCGGAGCGGCGCGCTGGACTGGCTGCGCCGCATGATCTTCGAGCGGCACGGCATCTTTCGCCGCAGCCTGGAGGAGTGGCCGGAGTTCGCCGTCCTCAAGGATGACCCGGAGTTCCAGGAGATCATCTACCGGGTGAACACCGACGGGTGGACGCGCGACCAGGGGTGGGCGTACGACCTCGACTTCCTGTACGACGAGCTCAAGCGCGTAAACCCGGACTACCGCGACCGGCCGCTCCCGGCGGAGGTGACGCGCCGGTACCAGGCGCTCAAGCGGGACATCCCCCGGCTCTCCGACGAAGAGATCTTCGTGGGGATGGAGCGCATGCTGGCGCCGCTGCACCAGGGGCACATCGCGCTCTGGGGGCCGCCGGGGAACCGGTACCTGCCGGCGCGGCTGTACGCGTTTCCCGAGGGGCTCTTCATCATCGAATCCCCGGACCCGGCGCTGGTGGGCGCGCGCATCGTCGCGTTCGGCGATACGCCGGCCGAGGAGGCGATGCGGCTGCTGGCCGAGCGGGGCAGCGTGGACGGCGACATGCAGCACCTTTGGGGCGTGTCGAGGCTGGCCGAAACCGCGTACCTCAGGGGGCTGGGCCTGATCCCGTCGGTGGATTCGGTGCCTCTGACGCTGCAGTCGCGGGATGGGCGCACGCGCACGGTGCGCGTGGCGACGAGCGCCACCGCGCCGGAGGGGCGGCAGGACCGGCTGGCGCCCCCGCCCGGCGTGGCGCCGCCCCTGTTCCTGCGCGACATCGTCGTCACGCAGAAGCACTGGGAAACGCCCCTGCCGGAGCACGACGCGCTGTACGTGCAGGTGAACAACCTGGTGAACGAGCAGAACGAGACGCTGGCGCAGTTCGGCCGCCGCCTCTGGACGGTGATCGATTCGGTGCGTCCCCGGAACCTGATCCTGGACCTGCGCCACAACAACGGCGGCACCACGCAGCTGTATCCCGAGCTGCTGCGCACCCTCGTCGCCTTCAGCCGGACCGCCGGGAACCAGGTGTACGTGCTGATCGGGCGCCGCAGCTTCTCGGCGACGGGGAACTTCGTCACCGACCTGGAGCGGCTGGTGGATCCCATCTTCGTGGGCGAGGCCACCAGCGAGTGCTGCAACCTGTACGGCGACCCCACGCGGGTGGTCCTGCCGTACAGCGGAACGCAGGGGGAGCTTACGGCGGTCAAGTGGCAGCTCAGCACCCCCTCCGACCGCCGCCGGGAAATGAGCCCGGAGGTGCCGGTGCAGCTGACCGCCGCCGCCTACTTCGCGGGCCAGGATCCCGCCATGGAAGCCGTCTTCCGGATGATCGCCGCCCGCGCCGGCCCGGCGGGCGCGGCGCCCAGGTAGCGGACCGCGCCCGTTCAGGGTAGTCTTGCCACCTCCGGCCCCACCCGGTGTACGGGGCGCGGACCGGCGCGGCCGTTGCCGGCCGCGCACCCGTGAACCGCGTCCCCTTCCAGCGCCCATGCCCCTGCCGGAATCCCTGGTCGCCGCGGCCATCCGCCACGCCCGCGGCGACGCGCCCGCGCTGGTGCCCGTGCACCGCTCAGAGTGCACCGCGCACAGCAACGACCGCGTGCAGATCCGCTTTTCCGACGGCCGCACGCTGGTGGTGAAGCGGGCCCGGCACCGGTGGGCGGCCCCGCGCTTCAGCGTGTCGCGCCGCGCGTGCGAGATCATCGCGCGGCGAACGGGGATCGTCGCGCCGCGGCCGCTGCCGCTCCCCGCGCCCCCGGACGGGATGCCGGCGGAGGCGTACTGGCGCATCGACCGGCCCACGCTGGCCGACGTGTGGCCGCAGCTGCGCGCCGGGGAGCGCGTCTGGGCGCTGCGCCACTGGGGGCGGCTGGCGGCGCGGCTGCACGGCATCCGCTTTCCCGCGCACGGCTCACTGCTGCAGGGCGGCACGCAGCCGCTGTCCGGCTACCTGCGCGAGGACCTGGGGCAGCGGCTGCTCCCCGCCGTCCGCGCGCACTGGCCGCAGGGCGTAGCGCTGGTGGAGCGGCTGCTGGAGCGGACCGACGGGGTGGCGGCGCGGGCGGACGCGGGCGGGGTGCTGGTGCACAACGACCTGCACATGCAGAACGTGCTGTGCGAGCGCCGCAAGCACAGCGCCCGCAGCGTGGGGGTGCTGGACCTGGAGGCCGCGATCGCCGGGCCGCCTGAGGCGGAGCTGGCGCAGATGGAGGTGCTGCACGGCCCGCTGTTCGGAAAGGAGCTGCCGCAGGGGTGGATGGACGAGGTGATGCGCGGGTACGGGCGCGCCACGGACCCGGTGCTGCGCGCGTTCTTTCGCGCGGTGCACCTGCTGAACATGGGCTTTCATGCCGCCTTCGTGGGATGGCACGATCACGCCGCCGACGTCCTGCGCCTGGCCCAGGCGCAGGATGAGCACGCCTGACCCCCGCCCGCCGGTGACTTTCTGATCGTCCGCGCCGACTGAGGAATCTACTCACCGTGCTGGTGCCCGGCTTTCCGGCGGACCCCACCCGCCGGGCGCATCCATTCAGCCGCGCCTCCGGCCGCTCGCCATGGTTTCCTGGAAATCCCGCGTCACGGCCCCCGCGCCGCCTTGTTCCGGTGCACCCGCCGCGTCGCGCCGCGCGCCGACCGCACCGTTCCGGTGCACGGCTGCCGGTGCGCGGCGGGGCCGGGCCGAGTCTTCCCGCCGCCGCATCTTTCGCGTTCCCAACGCGATGCAGATCCGCCGTCCCGCCCTGCCGGGCCGGGCCTGCCACTTGCCTTTCCGGGGCGTGCCTCCGCCGCATCGCTGACCCCGCGGCGGGGACGGCGTCCTGCGCCGCCGCTCCCTTCCCGCGGCGGCGCGGCGCCCGAGATCCACACCCCCCCCGGAGCATCGTCAATGAAATCCCCATCCCGGTCCCACCCGTTCCGCATGCGCGCACCCGTATTCTCCGCCGCCGTCTGCCTCGCGGCGGCGTGCGCCGACGCGCCGCCGCTCCCCTCCGCCCGCGCCGCCGCCCCCGCCGCCAGCGGCGCGGGCGGGGCCCTGTTCGTGGACGTGACGGAGACCCACGTGCCGCTGACCGCCGGCAGCAGCATGGACGCACAGGCGTTCGACGCCGACGGCGACGGCGACCTGGACCTGCTGATCGCCAAGGAGATGCAGCGCAACGTGCTGCTGCTGAACGACGGCACGGGACGGTTCTCGGACGCCAGCCAGGCGCGGCTGCCGTACACCCTGCACGACAGCGAGGACGTGGCGGTGGCGGACTTCGACGGGGACGGCGACCCCGACGCCGTGGTCGCGGGCGAGGACGACCAGGTCAGCGAGTTCTACCTGAACGCGGGCGGCGGCTTCTTCACGGCCGCGGGGAGCCTGCTCCCCGCCATGGGCACCGCCCAGTCCGTGGTGGCCGCCGACGTGGACGGCGACGGCGACGCGGACCTGCTGTTCGGCAACCACGGCCAGAACTTCCTGTTCATCAACGGCGGCGGGCGCTTCAGCGACCAGACGCGCGTGCGGCTTCCCGCGGCGGCCGACCTTACGCAGGACATTGAGGTGGGCGACGTGGACGGCGACGGCGACCTGGACGTGGTGCTGGGGAACGTGGACGCCAACCGCATCCTGCTGAACGACGGACGCGGCTTTTTCACGGACGCCACCGCCGGCCGGCTTCCCCTCCGTGCATCCATCGAGGAGACGCGCGAGGCGGAGCTGGCGGACGTGGACGGCGACGGCGACCTGGACCTGTACTTCGCCAACGTTGCGTTCGTGCCCGGCGCGGACCCGCAGGACCGGCTGCTGATCAATGACGGCCGCGGATATTTCAGCGATCAGACAGCGCGGCGCATCGGCCGCGAGACGGCGCACACGCCCGAGGCCGAGTTCGTGGACGTGGACCGCGACGGCGACCTGGACCTGGTGACCGCCAACTTCCGCGACACGAAGGCGTACCGCGTCTCGCTCAATGATGGGACCGGCGTCTTCAGGGAGGCCACCGGCTCCGTGTTCCCCGCCGGCCTCACCGGCGAAGGCGTGGACGTGGAAGTGGCCGACTTCAACGGCGACGGGGTGCTGGACATCTACCTCTGCAGCTACGTGGGCACCGACCGGCTGATCCTGGGCCGTCCATAGCCTCGCGGCCGGCGGATCCGCGGCGGCGGGCGCGGGAGCCCGCCCGCCGCCGCATCCACCCTCCGCGCACCGCCGCGGTTGACGGGGCCGGGGTCGCGGCGAAGATTGCCGGCTCCACGTCCACGCCCGAGAGCCGATGCACGCCCCATCCATCCACGACACCGTCGCCTTTCTACGCGAGCGATTCACCCGCGCGCCGCACGCCGTGCTGGTGCTGGGAAGCGGCCTGGGGGGGCTGGCGGACGAGATCGAGGACCCGGTGCGCATCCCCTTCGGCGAGATCCCGGGCTTTCCGCGGCGCACGCAGGAGCTGGCGGGGCACGCCGGGCAGCTGGTGGCCGGGCGCCTGGAGGGGGTGGAGGTGGCGGCCATGCAGGGCCGCTTTCACCTGTACGAGGGGTGGCAGGCGGCGGACGTGGCGCTGCCGGTGCGCGCGCTGGCCGCGCTGGGCGCCGAAACCATGCTGCTGACCAACGCGGCCGGCGGCATCCGTCCCGGCTTTCAGCCCGGCGACCTGATGCTGATGGCGGACCACGTGAACCTGATGTTCCGCAACCCGCTCATCGGACAGACGGTGCCGGGCGAGGAGCGCTTTCCCGACATGTCGGATCCGTACGACGCGGGCTTTCGCCGCATCGCCGAAGAGGTCGCGCGCGACCTGCGCATCCCCATGGTGCAGGGCGTGTACGCGGCCGTCCTGGGCCCCAGCTACGAGACGCCGGCGGAGATCCGCATGCTGGCGCGGCTGGGTGCCGACGCGGTGGGGATGAGCACGGTGCCCGAGGTGCTGGTGGCGCGCGCCATCGGGATGAAGTGCCTGGGGATCAGCTGCATCACCAACCTGGCCGCCGGGCTGGGAGGCGAGCGGCTGTCGCACGACGAGGTGATGGAGGTGGGCGCCCGCGTCCGCGACCGGCTGGCCGCCCTCGTCCGGGCGCTGCTGCCCCGTGTCGCGGGGCTGAACCGCCCGTCCGAGGCCGCGGCGTAGCGCGCGCTGGCCGAGTCGCCGCGCGCGCGAATCTTTCCCGCTGCACTCCGCGTACACACCCGCACGGCCGGTCCCGCGGCCGTTCACCGCTTCCATTCCGGCCCGGTCACCGGGCTGTCCACGTACTCTGCCGACGGAGGACCCGATGGACACCAACGAAACGATCATCGCGGCGACGGCCATCTTTCTGGGAATGATGGTGGTGCTGATCCCCATCGCGGGGCTCACGGCCCGCTTTGCCCTGAAGCCGCTGATGGAGGCGCTGCGCAGCTACCGCGAGCTGCAGGGCGACAATCAGGCCCAGCAGCTGGTGGAGCGGCGGATCGCCCTGATGGAGGAGCAGATCCACAGCATGGACCGCTCGATCCGGGAGCTGCTGGAGGAGTCGGCGTTCCGCCGCGAGCTGGAGGCCGGGAAGCAGAAGGCGGCGCCCCTCCCCCTCCCGCGCGTTCCGGAGCAGAGCGCGTCCCGTGCGCAGGCGGAGCCGGTGGTCGGCTGAGGCCCTCACCCGCTCCGCGGATGTGAAGTCCCGAGCAGTTGAAGCCCCGTTCGGCGAGCGTGAGCGAGCCGAGACGGGGCTTCTGGCATTTCCAGCCGCGGGCTTCAGCCCGCGGTCCCGGTGGCGGCGTCCCTCGTGCCCGCGGCCCCCGGCGCGCCGGTCCCGGTGCCCGCGGTCCCCGTCGCGGCGGCCCCCGTCCCGGCGGTCCCGGTGCCCGCGGTCCCCATGCCCGCGTTCCGCGTTCCGGCGGTCCCGGTGCCCGCGGTCTCGGTGGCGGCGTCCCTCGTGCCCGCGGTCCCCGGCGCGCCGGTCCCGGTGCCGCCGCCGGCATCCGAACCGCCGCGCCGCGCCGGCACCATGTGGTTCAGCGGGCCGTGCCCGGAGCCCAGCCCGGGCGCGGCGGCGATGGCGCGCTGCACGTAGTCCAGCGCGTCTTCCACCGCCTGGCGCAGCGGCCGCCCGTGGGCCAGGCCCGCGGCGATGGCGGCGGAAAGCGTGCATCCCGTTCCATGCGTGTTGCGCGTGTCCATTCGGGGGCGCCGCCACTCGTGCCACTCCGTCCCGTCGAACAGCACGTCCACCAGCTCGGCGGAGCGCAGGTGGCCGCCCTTGAGCAGGGCGCTGCGGGCGCCGCGCTCCACCAGCGCCCGCGCCGCGCGGCGCATCCCGTCCGCATCCTCCACCGCGAAGCCGGCCAGGATCGCCGCCTCGTCCAGGTTGGGCGTCACGCAGGCCGCCAGCGGCAGCAGCGCGTCCACGATCGTCCGCTCGGCGTCGGGGTCCAGCAGCCGGTCGCCGCTGGTGGCCACCATCACCGGGTCCAGCACATAGTTGGGGAGCGCGTGCTCGCGGATGGATGTGGCGACGGCGCGCACCAGCTCCGCCGTCGCCAGCATCCCCGTCTTGCACGCCGCCGGGGGCAGGTCCGCCGCCACCGCCGCGGTCTGCGCGCGCACGGTGTCGACCGGAATCGGGTGGACCCCGGTGACGCCGCGCGTGTTCTGCACGGTGATGGCCGTCAGCGCGCTGGTGCCGAAGCAGCCGAACGCGTGAAAGGTCTTCAGGTCCGCCTGGATGCCGGCCCCGCCGCCGGAGTCGGAGCCGGCAATGGTCAGTGCGATGGGAAGGGTCATCGGTGGCTGGCGGGGAAATCGAATCCAAAACGCCGGGCGAATGGAAAGCGAGCGGCGCGGAGCCGCAAGGGCGCCCGCGCCGCACCGTCGCTCCTCCTCCGTCCGCTACCGCGGGACCGGGTGGCCGGCCGGGA
>JAHWJJ010000492.1 GCA_019348475.1 Gemmatimonadota bacterium
TCAACAGTTGCCGTGATCGTGGCGGTCCCCGCCGCGACCGCGGTCACCATCCCGCCCGCGCTGACCGTAGCTACGGATTCGCTGCTGCTCCCCCAGGCGACGCTCCTGCCGGATAAGGCATTGCCCGCCGCGTCGCGTGCCGTCGCCGTGAGCTGCATCGACTCCCCGAGGACCGCCGTATCGGCCGGCGCGCTGACCTGGACGGACACGACGCCGGACGGCACCGGCGCCACGGGGGTGCCGTCGCCGCCGCACGCCGCGGACGCGCCGAGGAGGGCAATCGCCAAGGAGCTTCTACACCCGCCGCGAACACGGCGGGGAACGGTGATTCTGCCGAAGATCGTCATTGCGGGCGCGGGGCGGGGATAAGGGAGTGGCGCACGGCGAACGGCCGGCCCCGGGAAGGAACCGGAGTGGTGGGGCTATCTCCTGAATCTCCAGGCGCTTGCGTGCGGATGGAGTCCACAAGTTTATACGATAGTTGCGCTGCTGTCCATCCTCCGGGGAGGCGCCCGGAGGTGAACGGTGGCTCCATCCGCGAAAACGGAGGGCACGGAGAGAGGCGTCCTCTCCGTGCCCTCCGTGTCTCTGTGTGAGGCCCTCGGTTACGGCGTCTTGGGCGCCCCCCCGAAGTCCACCTGCGGCGCCTGAGCGGAGCCGGCGGGCTCGCGGTAGGGCTCCTTGCGCGTGGCGCCGCTGAAGCGGGCGGTGATCGCCTGCGGGAACTGGCGGATGTACGTGTTGTACTCGCGCACCGCGCCGTTGTAGTCGCGCCGCGCCACCGCGATCCGGTTCTCGCTCTCGGCGAGCTGGTCCTGCAGGCCGCGGAAGTTCTGCGTGGCGTTGAGCTGCGGGTACGCCTCGCGCGAGATGTTGATGAAGGTGCCGATCTGCCGCGTCACCTGCTCGTCCGCCGCCGCCATGGCGGCCACGTCGCCGGCCTGCACCGCCTGGTTCAGCTTCTGGGCCGACTGCCGCAGCCCCTGCTCCGCCTGCGCGACCGCCTGGCCGCTGCGGGCGCGGGCCACGTCGGTAAAGGTGCCGCGCTCGAACTCGGAGGCGCCCTTGACGGTGGCCACCAGGTTGGGAATGAGCTGGTTGCGGGCCGTCAGCTCCACGCCCACGTTGGCGCGGGCCTGCTCGACCGTCTCGTCCAGCTGCTGGATGCGGTTGTAGCCGCACCCGGAAAGCGACGCGCCCAGCGCCGCCACTGCCACAATGTTCGCGAGCCGCATCGGATCTCGTCCTCTCAGGAAATCGGGTCGGGGCGGTGCCCGTGCACCGCGCCCGTGTCTATCTGCAAAAAGCGTCCTACGCGCCGTGCGTCAGCCGGTCCACCCACACGGCGACGCGCTCCACCGCGTCCAGGTAGCCGCCGACGACCGGGGAGTCGGCCGCGGGGCTCAGCTTGCCGCCGCCCGCCCGCGCCCGCCAGATCTCCAGGAGCGGCGCGGGATCGAACCCCACGCGCGCCGCCGTCGCCCGCACCGTCTCCTCCGGATTGCGCGGCACGGGGTCGCCGGCCAGGCGCAGCACCGTGCGAAAGAGCACCAGGAAGGTGGGGAACGACTTCACCAGCAGCGTTCCGAGCTCCGCCGGCTCCCCGGCCGCCAGCATGAAGTGCTCGCGGAGCTGGATGTGCTTCGCCTTGATCTCGCGCTCGCACTGGCGGCGCAGGTCCTCGGCGTGCACCTCGATCCCCTGCACGGGGTCGGTGCCCGCCAGCACCAGGTGCGCGTCGCGGATGTCCGAGTACTCGATGGGGAAGACGTCCGCCGAGCGGTGCCACTCCTCCTCGCCCAGGATCATGGGGGGCGGGTTGCGCTCCGCCACCCAGCGCCGCGCCAGCGCCGACCCGCGCCGCAGCGACGCCGCCCCCGTGCCGCGCAGCAGCACCAGGACGTTCAGGTCCGACACGCCCTCGCGGTACTCCCCGCGCGCCGCCGATCCGTACAGGACCACCGACACCAGGTCGTCGCCAAAGGCCGCCTTCAGCTCCGCCGCGAATGCGTTCGCCCGCTCCATCGCATCTGCCATCAGTGCCGCTCCGCCGTCGGGTTCACCATTCGCCTCCCGCGCCACCGCCGCCGCCGCCCCCGCCGCCGAACCCGCCAAAGCCGCCGCCCCCCCATCCGCCGCCCCCGCCGAAGCCGCCGCCGCCCCATCCGCCGCCGATGGGGAAGGGGATGATGACCGGCCCGCCGTACCCTCTGCGCCGCCGCCTTCCGCCGCCCCCTCCGCCGCCGCGCCCGCGGAGGAAGAAAAAGAAGAAGATCAGCATCATGATGACGAAGCCGGGGCTCATCCCCCCGCCCCGCCGCCCCGTGCGGGACGCGGGCCGCTGCGGCTCGGCGGGCACCGCGCCGGTGAGCTGGAAGCCGAAGCGGCCCGCGTACTGCTGCGCGATCGCCTGCACTCCGGCAGCGATCCCCGGCCCGAACCGGCCCTGCCGGAAGGCGGGGACCATGTGCTCGTCTCGGATGCGCCCCGCCTCGGCCGCGGTGATGAAGGTGTTGGTGCCGTAGCCGAGCTCGATCCTGACCTGCCGCTCGCTCGGTACCACCATCACCAGCGTCCCCGTGTTGGCCGTGGAGTCGCCCACCCCCTGCGAGCGCTTGCCGATCCCCCACTCGCGCAGGATCTGGAGCCCCACCTCGTCGCGCGACCGCCCCTGCAGCGAGGGGAGGGTGACGACCACGATCTCGCCCCCGGACTTGAGGCGCACCTCGTCGGCGATGCGGGTGATGGCCGCCTCGCTCTCCGGGTCGATGACGTTCGCGAAGTCGTTGACGTATCCCGTGGGAGGTGGGATCTGGAG
>JAHWJJ010000142.1 GCA_019348475.1 Gemmatimonadota bacterium
GGGCCGGCCGCCCCCCATCCCCGGCCCTTCCCCCACAAACTGCGTGGGGGAAGGGTGGTGCGAGCGCGGGGGTCGCGGCTGTTGGGCGGCCTCCGAGCAGAGCCGCCCCGTCCGGACACGACCGAATTCTCCTCTCCCCCAAAGGGGTTTTTATGGAGGAGAGGCGGCGAGAGGGGGGGCGTCGGCGCGCACCGCAATCGCTGCGATCGCGCGACGAAGTTCAACCTCCCCCAGGGGTTTTTGGCGGAGGTGGGCGAGGTTTACGAGCCCGGAGGGGGCGCGGCTGGGTGCCTGCCGTCGCGCGGTCGAAGCGGCCACACACAGAACCACAAAGAAGGCGATACACCGATGCGCATTCGCAACACCGTGCTGCTGGCGGCCGTGCTGGCGGCGGCGCCCGTGGCCGCGCAGGACCCCTGGACCGTGCGGGCGCCCGCGCCGCAGGGGCTGAGCCGCGCCGACGCAGAGGCAACCACGCTGCGCCACCTGCAGAACCTGATCCGCATCAACACGCAGAACCCGCCCGGCAACGAGATCCGCACGGCGATGTACTTCGATTCCGTGCTCAGCGGCGTGCCCGGCGTGGAGACCCGGATCCTGCGCGTTCCCGAAGACACCACGCGCGCCAACTTCATCGCCCGGCTGCGCGCGGCCAACCCGCGCCAGAAGCCGGTGCTGGTGATGGGGCACATGGACGTCGTGGGCGCCGATACGGCGAAGTGGGAGACGGATCCGTTCACCCCCACGCTGCGCGACGGATACCTGTACGGGCGCGGCGCCATCGACGACAAGGGGATGCTGGCGGCCACGCTCACGGCGCTCGTCCAGCTGGCGCAGCAGCGCAACCGGCTGGACCGCGACATCATCTTCTTCGCCACCGCTGGCGAGGAGGGCGGGCCGCCGGTCGGCGTGGACTGGGTGATCGAGCACCACCGCGACCTGATCGGCGAGGCGGAGTTCGCGCTGAACGAGGGCGGCCGCATCCGCGTCCAGGACGGCGCCATCCGCACCGTCAACATCCAGACGACCGAAAAGGTCTACTACAACGTCGTCGCCACCGCCACGGGCCCCAGCGGCCACGGCTCCGTCCCGCTTCCCGGCAACGCGCTGGCGGCGCTGGCGCGCGCGGTAAGCCGTGTGCACGAGTGGCGCGCGCCCGTGCGGCTGATCGAGACCACCCGCATCTACTTTCAGCGCCTCGCCGCCATCGAGCAGGACCCCGAGGTCAAAAGAGCCATGGAGGCGCTCACCGCACCCGGGGCCTCCCCGCAGCAGATCGACCAGGCCGCCGCCGTGCTCTCGCGCGACCCGCTGCACGCGGCGGTGCTGCGCGCGGGCACCTCGCTCACCCTGCTGAACGGCGGGTTCCGCAGCAACGTGATCCCCTCCGAGGGGCGCGCCACCTTCAACGTCCGCGTGGTCCCCGGCGAAGACGTCACCCAGATCGTGCGGATGATGAACGAGGTGGGCGGCGAGCCGCAGGTGACCTTTGCGCTGGAGGGCGAGCCTGCCCAGGCTCCGCCCCCGTCGCCCGTTTCCACCGAGTTGTTCCAGGCGATGGAGGCAGCCGCGCGCACCATGGCGCCCAGCGCGACGGTGCTGCCGTTCATGTCCACCGGCGCCACCGACGGCGCGGCGCTGCGGGCCATCGGCATCCCCACCTACGGCATCCTTCCCATGCCCCTGCCGATGGAGGACGAGCTGCGCATGCACGGCGACAACGAGCGCGTCCCCGTGCCCGCGCTGGGCTGGGCCACGGAGTACATCTACCGCGTGCTTCGCCAGGTCGCGAGCTGAGCGAGCGGCAGCCCGTGCCGGCGGACTTTCTGCCGGTTCCGCCGCCCGAGCCGCCGCCGCTGCCGGACGGGGACTGATATGAGGACGCGGAGAACGGATGAGCTTCTCCGCGTCCTCTCGCTTATCCACCCCGTCCTCCGTGTGAAAATTCAGGTTTCGGTCGCCGTGCAGACGAAATCGTGGGGTTTGGGATGAGACCCCTTGTGCCGCGGCGGGGGCGGTGGTTGATTCGGCGTCCGCGCCCCGCATCCGGCCGCACCCTCGCGCCTCCCCGTGACCCAGCCACGCGCCACGTCCCCGCCTCCCGACGCACACCCGCACCGCTGGCGCGCGCTGGCGCTGATCGCGCTGGCCGAGCTGCTGGGGATGGGCGTGTGGTTCAGCGCCAGCGCGGCCTCGCCCCGGCTGCAGGAGCTGTGGGGGCTCACGGCGTCGCAGGCGGGGTGGCTGACGGGGGTGGTGCAGCTGGGGTTCGTGGCGGGGACGGCGGCGGCGGCGCTGCTGAACCTGGCCGACGTGCTCCCCAGCCGGGCCTACTTCGCCGGGAGCGCCGTCCTCGCCGCCGGGGCCAACGCGGCGCTGGTCGCGGTGGACGGGTACGGCGCCGCGCTCGCGCTGCGCTTTTTGACCGGCGTGTTCCTGGCCGGCGTGTATCCGCCCGCGATGAAGATGGCGGCCACCTGGTTCCGCTCCGCGCGCGGCCTGGCGATCGGCACGGTGGTCGGCGCGCTGACCGTGGGGAAGGCGGCGCCCTACCTGCTGCGCGCATTTCCCGCGCTCGGCTGGCGCGAGGTGGTGCTGGCGTCGTCGGCCGGCGCGGTGCTGGCGGCGGTGCTGGTGGGCGTCGCGTACCGCGAGGGGCCGTATCCGTTCGCGCGGCGGCCGTTCGCGTGGGGGCTGATCGGGCAGGTGGTGCGCGACCGGCCCGTGCGTCTGGCCATCGGCGGCTACCTGGGCCACATGTGGGAGCTGTACGCCATGTGGGTGGCCGTGCCGATCTTTTTTTCCGAATTCTTCCGCGCCCGCGGGGCTTCCGATCTCCGCGCTCACGCGCTCTCGGGCACCGTCGCGTTCGCGGTGATCGGGGCGGGGGCGGTGGGCTCGGTGCTGGCGGGGCGATGGGCGGACCGGCTGGGACGCGAGCGGATCACGATCTGGGCGATGGGGGTGAGCGGCTCCTGCGCGCTGCTGATGGGATGGCTGCTTTCCGCGCCCGCCTGGCTCGTCGTAGGCCTGGGCCTCGTCTGGGGTTTCTCCGTGGTCGCTGACTCGGCGCAGTTCAGCGCGGTCGTCACCGAGGTGGCGCCGGCGCACGCCGTCGGCACCGCGCTAACCCTGCAGACCGCCCTCGGCTTTCTCCTGACCTCGCTGACGATCGCCGCGGTTCCGCATCTCCGGGACGCGGGCGGGTGGCCGCTTGCCTTCGGTATCCTGGCTGTCGGCCCGGGCCTCGGAATCCTGGCGATGCAGAGGCTGAAAACATCCAGGTTGGCAGCTGGCAAAGGGCACGAGCTGCAGTGATCGTCACGACATCCGTGACAAAAGCTCGAACTCTGTCCTTTGCGCTCTCGGAACGTTCGGCGAACTCTGGCAGGGGCAGAAGCGCGCGATGTGGGGGGACCTGGATGGTCCGTCCCCCGACGCAAGCTGCGCTGCCGGTTCGGGATGATTGCCGCCACCGCGGCGTACGCGACGCCGGGATTCGGCGGGGTCCACGCGGCGACAGGCCTACCGCCATCCGGGATGGAGAACGTGTTCCGGCGCCATGTGCGGCTGGCACGGACCGCACGCCGGCGTGCGCGCGCTGGGGCTGGAACTGCTGGTGCCCAATGAGGACCGGAGCGCAGCCGTGACGACCGCCTGGACCGGAGCGGAGTGAGGCCATGGGGCTCGCGCACGCCGAGGGCACGGGCCTCGCCTCATGGCGGGTACCGTGGTCGGCCTTGCGGCACCAGCGACTGGCAGACAATTGAAGCCGTACCTCTCCGACGCGTCAGGTGGTGACCGGCGCGAAGGCCTCCCGCATGAGGTCGCGGGCATAGCGGGCACACGTTTCCACACCTTCCAGCGCGATGAGCCCCGTGGCAAAGTGGGTGGCGTTCTTTCCCTGGAGCGCCTCAAAGCGCTCGTAGAAGCCGCGATTCAGCGCCGGCGTTTCGACGTGCTCAAAGTAGTTGTCCCACGTCCGGTGGGATAGCACCTCGGTTACGGTGCCGCCCTGTGCGCGAAAATCTTCCTTGAGCAGGCGCCGGGCCTCCGCATCGCTCTGAGCGGCACCCAGGAGCTGGTACGCGGCGAAAATCGTCCGCTCTTCCGTGGGTCTGAACCAGCAGGCCACGTGGCCTGCCCTGGCGGGCTTCGTGTTCGAGTACAGGTACACCATGCTGTGGTCGTGGGGCACTCCCTCCACGCGGGCGACCGTGACCTGGAAGTTCCGTCGCACCACATGCCCGAACAGGTCCTGTTCCTCGCCGGTCAGATCGAGAAACCGGGCGGTCGCCTCGCATGGGGTAGCCAGAATCAGGTGGTCGAAGGCCTCCTCTGTACCATTCACTTCGACCAGGACGGGGTGCCCCTCCGACCCGGCTTGCCGCCGGACCGCGGTCACCTCCGCCGAGCATCGCACGTCCAGGTGCTGAGCGACGCGCGCCCAAAGGTCCTGATAGCCGAGCGGGAAAAGGAAGCGCTGGCTGGAGTAGGTCATCCCGAGCCCTTTCATGAAGTAGAGCGCGGGGACGGTGTCGTAATACCCGTAGCCGCCCGCGACGGACTGGTAGCGGACGATCTCGGCGAGCGGGAGGAGTCTCTTGCGCGCGGCGAACTCCGCGAATGGCGCGTTCAGCTCCGGGGGGAGGCCGGCGAAGCCGCGCCGCTCGAAGCGCGTGCGGTACTTGGCGAGCAGCGAGAAGAACCGCCAGAGCGCGAGTCGCCTGGCTATCACGCCATGCTTCCGGGCCACGAGGTTCCGGGCCGTGACCAGGGTACCGTCGTCGTCCAGAATGGCGACCTTCGCCTGCATCGGCAGCATCGGAGCGCCGACCTCTCGCGCGAGCTCCAGGGTGGTTTCACACCGGCTCGTGGTGAAGACGGCGCCTAGCTCAACCGGACTTCCCGCCGCGCGATATGTCAGCACCTTGCCGCCTGGCTCTGCCGCCCGCTCGTAGACAGTCACGTTGACGTAGCCCAGCTGCTTGAGCGTGTGCGCGGCCGTGAGTCCGGCCGCGCCCCCGCCGATGACGGCGATGCGCGGCTGCGCCTGCGCGCCCAGCCGCGACGTCCGGTGAAGCCCACGGGCCGTGACAGGTGGCATACTCTTGTCTGAGAGGGGGCGGCAGAAAGGATCTCGGATTCGTGGGCCGGGGGAGCAGGAGTCGCTTGGCCCGAATGCGAATAACTCGCTCCGGCAAAACCGCACGGAAGCCACCGGACGAGGCGAAGTCAGCCGGTCGCGGCGCCGCTACATGAAAGATGACGGATGAGTGAGGTATGCCGCCCTCGCTACATCGCTCGCGGGAGGCGCACCGAACGGCCGGCATGCTTGACCGCCCGCGTTTGCTTTCTGTACTTGAACTGCAGGAGCGACGTCATCGTGGCCGAGCCGGCTTCCGAAACAGGATCGTCGAAATGTGGCAGCTTCGCGATGAGTTCATCGATCCTCTCGCAGTAGCGCATCGCGATTTCCCGCCGGACACCCGGAGTGTCCCCGTACCTGCGGATCAAAACGGTTCCCAGCGTATTAACCCCTTCCGCGAGATCCTGCTCGAGGTCCCTCCAGTTGTCGAACAATTGGCCAAAGGCCCCAATTCGGCGGCACGTCTCCCGTACCAATGGAAAGCAGATGCCCTGGTCGAGTTCGAGTAGCACGGCGACGGACTCCACGATCAAGGCCCCGGCCTCGACCTCCAGCTCCAGGAGCACTTCAGGATCGTGTTCCCCGCTCTGCCGGATATTCACGTCCACGAGCCTGCCGAACACCGGCTTTATGCGTTCCGGATCTCGGGAAAGGAGGTCGACATGAAGGTGCCGCATCATGGCATAAGCCGCGCGATGAGGAGTACGGACATCCTCGTAGGTTTGTCCGCTGATTGCGGTCGCCAGGAGCCGCTGAAGGAATTCGGCCCTGCCTTCGGCGGACGTTTCAACCAGATCGACCACATCATCCGCCATGTCCATGGAACTGCCCAGTATTGCGGCCAGTTCGCCGAACCGCACCCTCGCGTTGGAACAGCCTCCCGCGCCGAACGCCATATCGAAGATCATCAGTCCGGATAATTCCAGGTACGGCAACTTCATCCGCTTCGGGCCGAGGAGGTCCCGCATCACGTGCTCCCGGACGCCGGCGTCTTCAGGAAAGCTCGCCATCCATCGTGCGAGGCGGCCGCGCGCGGCGTACGCATCCGGTAACGACCGGGCCAGGTTCCAGATGACAGACGCTCGCATGGTTCCTCCCCGAACAACGGGTCAAGAGCTCCTGGCCGCGCCCAGATCGCGCGGTAAAGCGGGGCGGCTTTTCTTACCCCTGGAAGGCACTACGGGGAAGCGGCGTAGTTCCGCGACGGGCAGCAGGTCGTTTGGAGGGGATCCGCACGACCTGCTCAGCTGGCTCACGCCGGCTCAATCGACAGGAACCAGGGGCGTACCGATACGCCCTCAACTACGGCCCGGGGCCGGGCACCTGCCCCAGGTGTCACTCTTCAGCCGCACCCAGATCGGCCAATCGGCGAAGCGCAACAGTTCCGCATCACCGGCAGAATCGCCGTACGCCCAGATGGTGATCTCTTCCCGTGAGATTGAGCTGGCGCCCAGGAAATCGCGCACCGCGGCCGCCTTCGCCCCGCGGGTCAGGTTGCACCCTCCAACCACCGCGCCGGTAAGCCTGCCGTCGGACTCGACCATCTCGACCGCGCAAACGTGATCGACCCCCAGGCGTCGGCCCATCGGCCTAAGATACGCCCCCAGTGATGCGGAAACCAGCATCACCCGGTGACCCACGTCCTGATGTGTGCGGAGCCTGTGCAGCGACCTGGGATCCAGCCGCTCCTCGATCCACAGGGAGAACTCCTCCGCCGCCTCTGCAAAGACATGTGCGTCGAATCCACCGAGCAGGTTCCGGAGCAGCGAAAGCTTCACCGCGTCCCGCTGGGAGGGTCGGAAGCGGTGCTCCAGGGCCGCGCGCTGAAGGGCGCCGATATATCTCCGCTTTCCGAAGAGCTGCACCAGAAACTGTGTGCAGCAATGAACATCGACCAGGGTCTTGTCCACATCGAAGGCCGCGAGGCCGTTCTGCTCTGTGATCTGTGGTAGATCAGAACCCAGCCGCATCATGAAATCTCCTCCCAAGCCGTTGAAGGTAGAAGCGCTTCCGATACATCCGAAGGGCTGCGTTGAACTCCGTGATGGTGAAGTCCGGCCAATTCACCTGGCTGAAGAAGATCTCCGATCGGGTCGTTTGCCAGGGCATGAACCCGGACATCCGCAGTTCTGATCCGGTGCGGATCACCAGCTCCGGCTGGTATTCCGTGCCCGCATAGAGCCGCTGCTCAATGGATTCCTCAGTAATCAGCTCTGGCTGGCCCTGGGCTGAGCTGGCGAGGAGAGCATTCGCGGCGTCCAAAATTTCGGTTTGTCCGTCATATCCGATCGCCAGGTAAAGCCGGTGCTTGCGTCCCGAGTCCAGGGTCGCGTTGCACAATTCGCGGAACCTCGATGCGATCGCCGGCGGAAGATCCGCCTCGCACCCGATGACTCTGACTTCCCACACCTTCTGCTCCAGCATGCGCCCGAGGAACTCCTCGACGATCCGATATAGCTTCTGGATCTCCTGCGGGCTGCGCTTGCGGAGGTTGTCCCGCGACGCGACGAAGAGCGTGGCGACCGGAATGCGGACCCATTCACACCACGAGATCACGTCTTCGACCCGCCGCCTCCCGAACGCGTGGCCGACGCTCGAGTCCTCAAATCCCATGTTCCGCGCCCAGCGCCGGTTCCCGTCGAGCACGAGGGCGAGGTGCCTGGGCACGGGCAAACCCGACCTACCCAGTGTCCTGTCCAACAACTCCTGGAACAGCCGATCAAGATTCCTCATCATGCCGGTCCTCGCTTTTCACTGAGTCCCCTTCAGCGCTTCTCCTTCTGTCCATAGGAAGTCGGCCAGGAGAGGCCTCGACTCCCAGACGATAAGACTTCCTCGAACGAGGTGGATGAGCGCCAAGCCGACCAGCGACCAGACCCCGACGTTCAGCAGGATCGCAGGGTCTCCACCGAACCAGGCATCACCCGGGTGATGGCTGAAGTAGTAGAAAAGCGTGATGGCAATGAACCCGATGCCCTTCGAGAGAACCA
The DNA here is from genome assembly GCA_019348475.1 of Gemmatimonadota bacterium. Lineage (GTDB taxonomy): Bacteria > Gemmatimonadota > Gemmatimonadetes > Longimicrobiales > Longimicrobiaceae > Longimicrobium. The sequence continues at coordinate 8,140 of JAHWJJ010000142.1, forward strand.
TTGTGCCGCGGCTCCACCGGGAACCCACGATCCACCTCCCGACGGGTGAGCGGATCATGCTCCCACTCCCGAACATGGGCATCCCCAGCCGGATGGCACTCACCCTCAGAAGGTTGATAAAGGTGTTCCGCACGACAATGAACATCGGGATCCAGAGGGGTACCAATCCGAGATGGATGAAGATCCCCCAGAAGACATACTCGATGCACTGATCCGCGGAGATGTCGAGGAAGCCGCCAAAGGGTTTCGTATGGCCCTTCTGCTCGGCGAAGATCCCGTCGAACCAGTCGATGAGTGTAGAAAAAGCCAACAACAGGATCCCGAGCAGGGCGTAGGCGGGAGATATCAGGTAGACGCAGGCGCCGGCTAGCGCGATGACGGTGCGAATCGCGATCAGCTTAGTGGCAGTCATGTAGAAGTACGTTCGTTGAAGTGACCGCGGCTGCCGCTTCTGCAGCCGGTGGTAGAACTGCGGTCATCCAGGGGCCATCGCGGACGCCGTGAGTCACGGGCGGGACCCGCACGGGGGGAGGCGGCGGACGGCCTGCGCGGGAATACACCCGCGCCACCGGGCGTCCATCATTCCAGGGAGGGGAGCCCAAGGCGTGGCTCTGTCCGGCGACGACGGAGCTTCGGCAAGCCCAGGTAGACCACTTGCTTGGCGAAGAGCGCGTACTCCTTGAAGCCAAGCTTGCTGCTGCTGAACCTCCGGGAGCGGAAGACGAACGGGACATCGCAAACGCTCGAGTACTCTCCCTTCGCCAGGATCTCAAACAGGATCTTGTACCCCGGCGATGTCAGCTCCACATCTTTCAGCACCTCACGTTTGGTGAAGAAGTATCCGGAAAGCGGGTCACTGACTCGAGTGATCAACTTGGCGAAATACACGCCGACCAGAGACAAGGTCTTTCGTGAGAGAGGCCACCTGCCCTCCATCCGGCTGTCGGGATCGAACCGGCTTCCGATCACGATGTCGTGGTCCGCCAGCCTGGACAGCATCTCCGGCAGGACGGACGGGTCATGGCTCAGATCGGCATCCATGACCCCCAGGTACGGACGCGTGGACAGGCGGAACCCCTCCATCACGGCGCTCCCCAGGCCGAACTTGCCTGCGCGATGGATGACCTGCACGGAATACTGACCTCGGAGTGCTTCGGCGATCTGGCCCGTGCCGTCGGGGGAGTTATCGTCGACGATGATCAGCTCAGCGTCTACGTGGGGTAACGACGACAGTACCCCAAAGATCTCCTCCACCAGGAAAGGGACGTTCTTGGCCTCATTGTAGGTGGGGATGACGATCGATAGGTCCAGTCTCGGGTTCGGCACCGTTGCTCCTGTTCGGGATTCTGGAGATGAATCCCGAAAAATACAGCATGTAGCGCCTGGCAACCAGAGGGGAACCCGGTTCCCAGGGCGAACGCAGCGAGATCTGGCCCAACACTTGCGGAGCGTTCCTGCGTCGCACGTTCTCCATACGCGGGTTTCCCGCTCGGCAGGGTGCAAGGGCAGGCCG
>JAHWJJ010000143.1 GCA_019348475.1 Gemmatimonadota bacterium
CGCGGCCGGCGGCGCGTCGTCACCCGCGATGCGCGGCAGGATGGTCATGGCCGCGACGGTGGCCACGGCCACGGTGGCTACGGCCCACGCGAGCGCGGGCGGCCTGGCCCGCGCGGGCGCGGCGTGCGCGCCAACCGCCACACCGCACTGGTTGCAGAAGCGGGCGCCGGCCGGCAGCGGGTTCTGGCACTCGCGGCACTGCGCGTCCAGGGCAACCCCGCACTGGGGGCAAAAACGTCCGGAGGCCGGGGCCTCGCAGGACGGACAGGTCTGGCTCATGGCACCGCCGTGGGTGGAACGAGAGGGGGTGGCGAACGGCGCAAATCTATGCGATGCACGCAGTTCGGTAAAGGCGGAACGCGTGTGTCCGCATCGGCACACGAGATGCGTTTGATTTCCGCCGCAAAATCAGCGATCCCGCTACACCAGCCCGGCCCCGCCGGGGCGGAGGATTCATGAAGAACGGAGCCGAGCCCGCGCTCCCCCTGGCCCACGCGCGCCAGACCGCATCCGTCACCCCCCTCCGGGCCGTTCCCCTCGATGCCGCCACCGCCGACGCCGCGCTCGCGCAGCTGCTGCGCCGCCTGGCCAGCGACCGCCTGCGCGACCTGCGCGACGACGGCGTCACGGTGGCGTACATCGCCCGGATGTACGGCGTGGAGCAGGGAACGATGGAGGAGATGATCTCCGCCCTGGGGCCCGGCACGCGCTGAAGGCCTGAGCCGCCGAACCCGGGGAGGAGAGAGCCGGTCCGCGAAAGGGGCGGGCCGGCTCTCCTGTTCACGCCGGCCCGAGTGCCCCGTTCACCCGTTCACCCCTTCACCCGTTCACCCGTTCACCGCCGGCGCCCAGCAACCGCTCCGCCTCCGCGGCCTCCACCGGGCGCCCCCACAGGTACCCCTGGCCGTACGTACACCCCATCTCGTGCAGCAGGGTGGCCTGGGCGGGGTCGTCCACCCCCTCCGCCGTGGTCTCCAGCCCCAGCGCCGCGGCCAGCGCGATGATCGCGCGCACGATCGCCACGTGCTTGCTCCCGCCCGCCATCGCGACGATGAACGACCGGTCGATCTTCAGCACGTCCAGCGGAATGCGGTGCAGGTACGAGAGCGCGCTGTATCCGGTGCCGAAGTCGTCCACCTGAAGCTGCACCCCGAGCGCCTTGAGGGCGTGCAGGGATTCGATGGCATCGTCCGCATCGCCCATCACGATGCTCTCCGTCACCTCCAGCTTGAGCGCGGCCGCGTCCACCCCGCTGCGCTCCAGCACGGCCTGCACGTGGTCCACCAGCCCCGGCTTCGCGAACTGCCTCATGGACAGGTTGATCCCCATCGCCAGCGGCGGCTGCGCCGGGTAGCGCGCGTGCCAGTCCGTAAGCTGGTGCGCCGCCTGCTCCAGCACCCATTCGCCGATGGAGACGATGAGCCCCGTCTCCTCCGCCACCGGGATGAACTCCGCCGGCGAAACCAGCCCGCGCTCCGGGTGAATCCACCGCACCAGCGCCTCGAACCCGCGCACCCGGCCGTCGTCCAGCCCCACGATGGGCTGGTAGAACACGCGCAGCTGCCCGCGGTCCAGCGCGTGGTGCAGATCGCCGTGCAGGCGCATGGCGGCCACCGCCTGCGCGTGCATGTCGGCCGAGAACAGCTGCACCACGCCCGTGTGCCGGGCGCGCGCCATCGCCACCTCGGCCTCGCGCAGCACCTGCTCGGCATCGCCGTGCTCCGCCTCGCCCACGACCACGCCCACGTCCGCGCCGCAGAACACCTCCTGCCCGTCCAGGTGGTAGCCGCCGGCCAGCGCGCGCGCCATCCGCTCGGCGACGCGCATGGCGTCCGCCGGGCCGCGCACGCCGTTCAGCAGCACCAGAAAGTCGTCGCCCGCGGCACGCGCCACCACGTCGCCGGGGCGTACGCAGGCGTCCAGACGCTGCGCGGCCAGGGCGAGCAGTTCGTCGCCGCGGTGGTGGCCCAGCGTCTCGTTGACGCGCTGAAACCGGTTCAGGTCCAGGTGGATGACGGCGAACCGGTGCTCCGGCCGGCGGGCGACCGTGGCCAGGGCGCGGGCCACGTGTTGGAGGAAGGCCGTCCGGTTGGGCGTCCCCGTCCGCGCATCGAACAGGTCGTCCATGGCGTCGGCGCCGGCGTTCTGCGCCGGGGCGTGGACGATGACCTGCATCTGCCCGCCGCCGCGCGCGTCGTGCATCGCCACGCAGGTGAGCTCCGCCGCCACCGGATCGGCCCCCGGGACGCGCAGCCGCACCGTCCGCCGCCACACCTGCCCGTGCTGCACCTCGCCGCGCACCGCCTGCCACTCCGCCGGATCCGCGAGCAGATCGCCCAGGTGCCGCGGCTCGCCGCCGTCCACGGCCGCCCCGAAGCGCGCGACCGCCGCCGGGTTCGCCTCCGCGATGCGCCCGGCCTCGTCGGCCATCCAGACGGCGTCCTGCGTGTGGTTGAAGAGCGCGCGGAACCGGTGCGGCATGTTCGCGGGGAGAGGAGGAGGGGATGCTGACGACGCGCGGGCGGTCGCCGTGCGTCGGGTGTGCCGCCAAGATCGCCAGCGTACCCGCGTTACGCCACCGGGTCCGTGTGCGGGATCTCGACGTATCCGATCCGCGACGCAGGCTGCGGGATCAGATCGCCGTCGCGGCGAAGCTCCTCCAGATGAAAGTGCAGTGCTTCGCGGATCAGTCTCGTTACGTCACCCTCGGTTTCCCCCGCCGCGACGCAGCCGGGTACGTCGGGGACGCAGGCCGGAAAGCCCGTCGAGGCCGGTTCGATGACGACAGCGAAATTCATGAGTACATCGAAGCGGTCGGAATCGCGAGCAATCGCTCGGTGCTACGCCGCCGAGGCCGTTTCGGCAACGGCCACGTATTCCACGTGTGTCGTGGGCCGCGGGATCGGCTGCCCGTCGATCCGCATCTCGTCCAGATGGATGTGGATCCCTTCGCGGATCAGCTTTCTGACTTCGTCCTCAGTCTCCGCCAGGGCAACACAACCCGGCAGATCCGGAACGTAGGCGCCGTACCCGGTGGCGCTCTTCTCGATCACGATCGCGTATTCCATGGCTACCTCAGGCCTGCTTGCTTCAGGATACTGATCTTTCGTTCCCGGCGGCACATCCTCGCCCGGTCGGCCGGCGACGGTTACGGTACACTGCTTCACCGGATGCTTGTAGATCTGGTGGCTTCCCCTGGTGCGAGCAAGATGCCAGCCGTCAGCAGTGATGATAGCGACAATCTCACGGAATTTCATCTGCGCCAGCCTCTCATTCATCGGACAGATGGAAGCGGCACGTCAGTTCAGAAGCCACGCGGGAAGGTCGAGGTGGCCGCGAAGGTGCTTCAGGGTCTCGTCGAGGACGTCGACGACCGTGGCCCGGAGCCAGGCCAGAGAGGCATCCGGCGACCTGCCGCGCAGATGGACGCTCGCCACCGGCTCTCCGCAATGCGTCATCACCACTTCTCCGCCGCGCAGGACGGCATCGATCAACGCGTCCATGTGCGCTCCCGCTTCGTGGACCTCGACGGTGATCATCTGGATCTGCATCGGTTCGCTCCGGGCTGGGTTCAGCGCGCAGTATAGGGCCGGAGCCGGAAAACCTTGCAACCGGCACACGCCACGTCGCGGTCCCACTTCCCGCCAAGTGGATGATGGCGGTCAACCTGTTGCGCGGATTTGTCCTGGCAGTACGAATGCGCGCGCGGCCGGCCCACGCACCGACCGCGGATCACCATTCCGCGAACCGGCAGCAGTACCCGCGGGACAGCGGTGAGCAAAGTCCGCTCGTGGAGGGCGATGAAGAGGAACCGGAAGGTGCCGTGGGGCTGGGCGCCGAAGGCGATCTCGTCCGGGCCGAACAGGTACGGTTGAAGAGCGCGCGTATTCGGAAGGGAGAGGGGGATGCGATCACCCAGCGCCGCGCGGCCGGGCGCGGGAACAAAACCGGCGATCCGGTCCGGTCCCTCCAAGCCTATGCGGCGGCGGCTTCCGCGACTTCCACGTAGGCGATGCGTGACGTGGGTTCAGGGATGGCCTCCCCGTTGAGCCGCATTCCCTCCAGGTGGAACTTGATGGCGTCGCGGATCAGCTGGATCACCTCCGCCTCCGTGTCGGCCACCGCGACGCAGCCGGGAAGGTCGGGCACCGACGCGCCGTAGCTCGTGGCGCCCCGCTCGATGACGACGGCGTATTGCATGATTACCTCAGCCCTGCCTGTTTCAGAATGTTCAGCAACGTGCCAGTTGGAACATCTTTGCTCGGATTTCCAGCCACGGTCATCGTGCCCCGCTTGACCTTGTGCCTGAACTGCCGATGGCTCCCCGACATGCGATCCAGATACCACCCGTCGGCGGCGATTTATGGAAACTTACTTCCATCACTTTCATCTGCGCCAGCCTCTTATGAACCAGGAAGGATGAGTGGGAATGCACGACCAACTCGTGCGCGATCATACTCACACCTGGCTCCGGACGTCCTTCAGCGGCTCGTCGGAATGGGTACGGACCACACGAGCCGGCGGGCCCGGTCCCGCGACTGCCCACCCGACGCTGTATTCAGTTGGACCTCGGGTCCGAAGCCGCAGATAGTATAGGCGCTATAGCGAGAAATCTTGCCACCGGCACACGCCACCTCGCGGGCCCAGTTCCCGACAGGCGCGGTTCTCCGCCAACTGCCCGGGATCAACGAGCTGTGTGTGCGGATGGCAGGCCTTGCGCGGCCGGACCCATCCGTGAATCCCCACGCGATGGGCGGAGAGCGGTACTCGCGGGACACACGTGAGCAAACGGGCGTCATCCAGCACACGAAAAAGCGGAGCGGGGCACGCGACGGATGCCGCGTGCCCCGCTCGTGCTGATCCAACCCGCGGGCTTACCGCCGCCGCTGCGCGTCGTCGGTGACGGATTCGTACCGGAGGTTGAAGAGCAGGCCGAGGGCGCCGTGCGGCTGGGCGCGGAAGGCGATCTGCGAAGCGTGTGTGCAGGGACTCTACAGGCCTTCTTTACGTCCGGCCGGCGGCGGCCTCAGCAGGGGTCCGGGAAGCAGGTGTACTCGCAGGCCGTTACGCCCGTGTCCGGACACCCGCAGGTGTCCTGGCCCGCGCACGTGTTACAGCTGGCATCACAGGTGACATAGCAGACGGTCGCGTGGTCGCACGTGCCGCAGCCGGTGGGGTTCGTCATGGACGAGGGGTCGCAGTCGGGGCAGCTGGCGTGGCTGTGCGCGTGCACCGTGCCCTTGCCGTCGTGGGCTTCGACGGTGACGTGGAACGACTGCACGCTGATGCCGTCGAGGTCGAGCTTGAGCTTTCGCATCGTATTCTCCTTCTGGGGTGGGATACATTCGAAGTTGCACTTTGATCGGAGTCCCTGCACGCACGGTGGTGGACCGGCCAGCATTGAATCTGACGTCCCCAGAGGGACGCGTCAAGTATCTTGTGACGGTTAATGTTAATGTCCTTGAGATGGAAGGGGGCGGACACCGGCCAGGTGCCCGCCCCTTTCAGGATGCCGCCTACCGCCGCGGCGCGTCGTCCATCACCGACTGGTACAGGCCGTTGAAGAGGAAGCGGAAGGTGCCGTGGGGCTGGGCGCGGAAGGCGATCTCCGGGCCGAACAGGTACAGCGTGCCCCGGCCCACCGGCGCCGTGACGATGGCGGCGCCGCCCTGCAGGTGCTGCTGCCCCCACGCCCAGCCGCTGCGCAGCGGGGCCGGCGTGTCGAACCAGGCCACGCGCCGGATCCCCGCCCCCTCCGCACCGGCGCCCAGCCGGAAGACGGGCGAGTCGTCGAACATCACGTCCGCGCGCTCCGGCATCCCCCACGCTACCGGCGCGTCGTTGTCCACCGCCACGCGCAGCAGCGAGCCGGGGACGTAGTACGTTTCGCGCGGCAGGCGGCGCGGCTGGCCGTCGGGCCCCGGCTCCACCAGGTAATCCTCGACGGGCAGCCCCAGGTGCCGGGCCAGCACCGTGGAGCTGCCGATGGTGAGCACGGTTCCGCCGTTCTCCAGGAACTCGCGCAGCCGCGGAACCGTCTGCTCGACGGTCACCAGCCCCAGCCGGTCGCGGAACTCCTCCGGCACGGCGTCGGGGCTGGGCATGAACGAGGGCGCGCCCGGGCGCGGGTCGCGCGCGGGGATCATGCCGTCCACGAACACCAGCACGTCGTACTTCGCGCTCAGGTTCCCCGCGTCCAGCTCCGGCGGAAAGACGACCGTGTAGGGAAAGCCGAACTGCTCGAAGATCCAGCGCGTCCATCCGCTGGGCATGGAGCCGCCGTAGCGGTCCACCAGCCCGATCCGCACCGGCCGCAGCGGCGCGGAGCCGGCGGGCATGCGCCGGGACGCCTCCACCCGCAGCCCGAGCGAATCGGCCAGGCGGCGCACCTGCTGCCCGCCCTCGCGCGCGGAAACCCAGAAGTCGCCCGGCTCTGCGCCGCGGTCCCCCTGGCGCGTAACGCGGTAGACGGGGACGCCCGCCGCCAGCAGCCGGTTCACCGCCGTGAAGGCGTCGTTCTGCCGTGGCGAAAGGACGTAGCCGGACGGGTCCCACCGCGGCTCGGAGACGTGCCCGCGCGGCGCCGGCAGGTTCCACGCGTCGATCGGCTGCAGCGGCGCGTCGAAGCCCTCCAGGATGCGGTCGAAGGCCACGCCCATCTGGTACGCCAGCGTCCACCCCGCGTTGTCGTAGGGCGGAATGGGCGGGCCGCCCTCGTACAGGAAGTCGTTGGGGTGGTCCTGCGGCTCGAACATGTCCAGCACGAAGGGGCGGAACGCCTGGTCCGTCCGCACCACGTACGAGCCCTGGGGATACGTCTTTCCGCCCGCGGAGAACGGCGCGGTCGCGCGGTGGATGGTGATGCCGTTCTCCAGCAGCGCGTTGACGAACTTGGTGGCGGTGGCAAAGTCCGCCTGGTTGGACGGGATCACGTAGGCCCGGGCGTCGCGCCACTCCGGGCGGCGCAGCAGGGCCAGGTACCGCGCCGACTCCTCGGCGTTAGGCGCGCCGCCGAACAGCCCCCCCGCCGACATCACCGCGTTCCCCTCTGCGCGCTGCCCCTGGCGCTCGGCCGCGATCACCGCGCGGACGCTGTCGACGCGCCGCGGGTAGGTGGTCCACCAGTCCTGCCGCCCGCGCTGCACCGAGTTGCGCGCCATACGCCAGAAGTTCATCAGCAGCGTGGTGCGGTAGCGCGAGGCGTAGTCCAGCACCGCGTAGTTGGCCGTGACCGAGTAGTCCACCGACGAGCGGAAGTGCCACTTCTGCGGCGCGATGGGCGCCACCAGGTCGCTGTTGGGCAGCTGCCGGTTGGGGACGAAGGGGATGTGGATGGGCGTCGGGTTGCCGATGGTTTCCGTCAGCAGCCCGATCATGTTGTGAAAGTACGTGGTGGTCCGCAGTCCGCCGTTCCACCAGGTGGAATAGTTCGCCCCGCGCCGCGTGGTCACCCCCGGCTTGCGCTCGGCGACGAAGCGGTTGTGCATGGCGCTCCCCACCATGTCGATGCCGGTGAGCACCAGCGGGTCGTACACGTAGTTGAACGGGTCGCGGAACGGCGGCGCGAACATCACCGTCCCGGTGGGGCCCGTCTGGTGGTGGTTGTAGACGATCTGCGGAAACCACTGGTGGTACATCACCCGGTTCATGTTCTCCGTCTCGGCCTGGGTCGAGGCGTAGAAGTCCCGGTTGTTGTCGTGGCCGATGTACTTCTGGTACAGCCGCGGGACGCCCGCGATGGAGCGCGACTCCGGGTCCGGGTTGCGCATGTACCAGTTGCTGACCAGGTCCATCCCGTCCGGGTTGGCGTGGACGAACAGGATGACCACGTCGTCCAGGATGCGCCGCGTCTCGGGGTCGTCGCGGCTCACCATCTGCCACAGCGTCTCCATCAGCTGCTGCGCGCCCAGCACCTCCGTTGCGTGCAGCCCGCCGTCGATCCACACCACCGCCTTCCCCTCCGCCGCCAGCGCCGCGGCGGTGGCGCTGTCCACCTGCCCCATGGCCATGGTGCGGCTGATCTCGCGGTACCGCTGCAGGTTGCGGTGGTTCGCGGGGCTGGTGACGATGGCCATCACCTGGGTGCGCCCCTCCTCGGTGCGGCCGATGTCCACCAGCTGCATGCGGTCGCTCTCGGCGTCCAGCTTTTGCCAGTACGCGACCAGGTCCTGGTAGTCGGGGAGCACGTAGTCGGCGCCGATCGGGTGCCCGAACTGCTGCTCGGGCGAGGTCAGCCGCTGCTGCGCGTCGGCGCCGGCCGCGGCGAACAGGGCCAGCGCGAGCGCCAGCACGGGCGCGTGACGTTTTCTGGGGGACGGGATCAAGGGTACCGCTCCTTCCGCCGGTTTCCGAAGGGCGCCGCCGGTAGCCGCGCCGCCTCTCACTGCTCTTCGTGGGAACCGTAGAATCGAACGCGCGTTCGGGTGTGTCAAGTTTTTAGCGGGGTGGGCGTGCGCCGGCGCTGGCCGTGGGGCTGGAGCAGCCTGCGGCGAATGCAGCCCGCGAGTGCAGCCCGCGGCTGAAGCCGCAGGCTGGGAAGGCCACAAGCCCTGTCTCGCGCCGAGGCGCGACACGAACAGGGCTTCACCTGCTCCCCCAGCCACGGTCCCAGATGGTGATTACTCCCGCACGATCCCCTCCATCAGCGCGGCGGCGCGTTCCAGGCACGCCAGCTCGTCCGCGGAGAGGGCGCGCAATCGGCTGGCGAGGGAGTGCACCCGCCGGGCGCGTCCCTCCTCCAGCACCCGACGGCCCGCGTCGGTGGCGCGCAGGCGCACGGAGCGGCGGTCGTGGGGGTGCGGCTCGCGCACCACCAGCCCGTCGCGCTCCAGGTTGCGGATGATGCGCGTCATCGAGGGCGGCCGCACCTGCTCCGCCCGCGCCAGCTCCCCCAGCGTGCGCGCCCCGCCGAACACCAGCACCGACAGCGCGGACAGGTGCGGCGCGGTTACGCCGGACGCATCGTCCTGGCGGCGAAGGCGGCGCAGCAGGTGGATGCTGGCCGAGTGCAACCGGTCCGCCAGCCGCTCCGCCCGCGCCTCCGCACCCCCCGAATCCGAAAAGCTTGCGTCCGTATTGACCATGATCTACAGTATACTTAGCTTTGCTAACGAATCAAGGTGCACGTTCCACGGGAGCACGGCCATGAGCGTGGCGACGCGGATGAGGGAGGCGGTCGAGGCGGGCGACGCCGAGGGGCTGCGGGCCATCCTGCAGGCGGACCCCCAGGCGGCCGGCGCGCGCGAGGACGGGGGCGAAAGTCCGCTGCTGACGGCGCTCTACCACGGCCGCCGCGACCTGGCGGAGCTGATCCTGGCGCACGGCCGCGACCCCGATGCCGCCGAAGCCGCCGCCCTGGGCGACGTGGACCGGCTGCGCGCCGCACTGGACGCGGAGCCGGGGGTGATCACGCGCTTCACGCACGACGGGTGGACGCTGCTGCACCTGGCCGGCTTCTTCGGGCACGCGGATGCCGCGCGGCTGCTGCTGGAGCGCGGGTCCGATCCCCGCGCGATCTCCATCAACGGGATGCGCAACACGCCGCTGCACGCCGCGCTGGCCGGGCCCATGGCGATCGAGGGCGTGCGGATGCTGGTGGAGGCGGGGGCAGACGTGCACGCGCGGCAGCACGGCGGCTTCACACCCC